>JAUVIG010000383.1 GCA_030592825.1 Chlorobiota bacterium
AGACCGTGTTCCGTTTTCGGTAATAAACCATGCTACAAAAAAACTCTTGAATGTTTTGAAACAATTAAACCTGAAAAAATTGTTGAAGTTTGTGAAAAAATTTTGAATCGCTGAAACTTCACTTAACCCGAAAAATTCATCAGTTTCTTTGAAAAATGGGTGTAATTTATTACCTTTGAAGCAGTTAAACCGATAAGGTAACAGTATAATCACACCCAAATATGAGTTATAAAAATACAGTATTTCAGCGACAAAACAAAGAATTCAAAGTAAATTTTTCATCAGATGAAATAAGTTCAGACACTTCCCTTGTTCTGTTAGAAAAAATTGAACGTAAACATAATATAATCAGAGACATAAGTTCGCATATTCCTGATTACAGAAATCCTTTTTTTGTAGTTCACAGTTATGAAAAGATATTAAAACAAAGAGTTTTTTTGTTAATGCAAGGCTATGAAGATGCAAATGATGCCTCATATTTGAAAAATGATCCTGTTTTACAGACAATATTAGACGGAGATATTGTGTCACAACCAACAATTTCAAGATTTGAAAATCATTTGGACAAACACACAATTTTCAATATTTTATATGCATGGATTGATAGATATGTTGCAAGTTTAAAAGGTAGAGAAAAAGTAATAATAGACATTGATGCAACTGATGACCCGACTTACGGAAAACAACAATTAAGTATGTTTAACGGATATTACGGGCAGTTCATGTATAATGAACTATTTTTTCATGACGGTGAAACAGGTCAAATTATTTTGCCTGTGTTACGTCCGGGTAACAGCCATTCAAATAAATGGTATGTATCTATATTAAAGCGTATTGTATTAAAAATAAGAGAAAAACATCCAACTGTTAAAATAATAATAAGAGCTGACAGCGGTTTTAGTAATGCCCCTTTTTATAAGTTGGCAGATGATTACAATTTGTTTTATGCAGTAGGTTTATCAACAAACGAAATTTTAAAAAGAAGAGTAAAAAAAGCAGAAAATGCAGTAAAGTTTTTATTTGTTCAACACAAAAAAAAACATCAGCATTTTATATCTTTCAAATATAAGGCAGGCACATGGCACAAGCAGCAACAATGTTATTCTAAAATAGAGAGTACAGGTAAAGGGATTAATATTCGTCATTTTGTGAGCAATATGAATGAACAAGAAGCAAGAGAAATATATTTTGGTTTTTATGTGAAACGAGGAGAAGCAAGTGAAAACAGGATAAAGGAAGTAAAAAATATGTGCTTTTCCGACAGGCTTTCTAATCATAATTTTTGGGCAAATTTTACAAGATTGTTGATTAGCAGTATCGCTTATGAAATGTTCCTTATATTGAAAGGTATGATAAAGAAAACAAAATTTACAAAAGCATATAAGTGGCAAATAGATAATATAAGGCTCTACCTATTAAAAGTTGGGGGAACAATAAAAAAAACTGTCAAAAGAATATTTTTTCAATTTTCTAAATCATTTGTACATAAAAAATTGTTTGAGCAACTCGTGTTTCAGTAATAATCTAATTTGCAGAGCATTACAACACACGCAAGGGAAAGCTGTGCTTAAACACAACGTTTGTAAAACCAACTTTACATTGAAATGGATTATCTAACGGCAAGTCCGTAATTTTTATTCCTGATAAGTCAATTTTTTTGTAAATCAAGATAATTATCGTTCTTAAATTTAGCATATAAATTTTTTGGATGTAAAAAATATGCCTATGAATAATGCGGGTTAAATCTGACAATTAGCCGAATTTATACCCACAAGTCACGGTGTGAATGACCTAATAGACAGCAAGTTATAAGAGTAGCAAATTCCTTTTTTAAACAACTCACACAATGACTATCTCTGAATCTTTAATCAATCCGGTTCAATCTTTATCAATCTAATTCAATCTTCATCAATCCAATTCAATCTTTAATCAATCTGTTTATAAATTTAAATACAAAAATTTGCTGAAAAAATAAAATTCCACAGATTAATAACGCATGTAATCAGCATAAAAACAGAGCATTAGAAATGTCGGAACATATGTGTTAAAATCCGGAACATTTGTTACAAGAGATTATTGTCATTTGAAATAAATTTGTGTTAAAATTATTAACATAAAATTAAGAAAAATGAAAAATTTAAAAACCCTGATTTTAGTTATTGTTGCATTATTTGCATTTTCTTATGTATCAAATGCACAAAATTGGAAAGATTTAAAGAAGAAAGCGAAAGACAAGTCAAGTAAGATAATAAAAGACACTAAAAACGATACCGGAAAAAACTCATCATCCGATTCCGAGAACTCGTCAAAAATAACGAATTCTTCCGGTACCGAAAGTTCAACAAGTTCTGAAAATTCTTCAAGTTCATCATCTTCTGTTAATACAAATGACAATACTGAAAAAAATGAACAGGAAGAAAACCAAACCGATATTCCGGAATCAGACCCTGATTATCCGAATTACATCGGGGAAAAATCCGGTTTAACAAAACACCTTATAATAAACGGTCATGATCAAGGTAACAGGCCTTTTTGGAAAGACTTTTATACGGATGAATATTGTCAAAATGCCGAAAAAATGAATTATGCAGAAACTTACATAAAAATCAAAGAAAAAGGAAAAGCTAATGCAGATGGTTATCGTTACAATATAGTACTAAATTTTAAAGAAGAATATCAAAAGTTTTTCGACAGCTATATTGCTGTAGAACTTAATAAAATAATTGAAAGAGCCTATGGATTAATTGATTATAATAAAAAGCAATCTGTAGACCACTTAAAGCGTGCAATGAAAATTACGGATGCCGTATTGTTAAGTATTCCCGATTATCAACCCGTAAAAGATTTAAAAACTGATGTAGATAAAGCAACTACCGATATTGCCGGTGATTATTTCAAAAAAATATATACAAGCGATTTTCATAAACAAAATGAATGTAAGATTCTTTTCTCAAACAAACCGATTGTTGCAGGAAAAGAAGACCCTGCTCAATTTAAAACAGAATTTACGGCAAACGAAAATATTTATGCAATTGCATATTTAGACGGTACAATAAAAGATATTACAGGTAACAAGCCGGAAAATAGATATTTGCTTAACATTGATAACAGTACAAACAAATATATTTATTTCAAACACAACCCGCAAGATATGCAAATGAGTTATTATCCGATTGAAATAATACCGGCTGTTGATATAGCAATTCACGGTTTAGATTGTATAGAATTTGCAAAAGCTTTAACTAGTTTGTCACCAAGAAATCACACAATTAAATTGACATTAGGATACGTAATGGCAGAAGGTGAATTTAAAATAGATTTGGCAGGTATGGATGCGGCAAAATTGAAAGCCGATGCAGAAATTGCAAGCAAAAATGCAAAAAATAATTATGCAAAGAACACAAAATTGCCCAAAGAATTTTTGAAAGCGACTAAAAAATTCAGCGATCCCGGTTTGAGTCAGGCAGCAATGAAATCTATATTACAAAAAAATTGGACTAATTGTTCTCAAATCATGAAAATTATTGTAATGGGAGACGGTACGGCTGACGATTGGTATATTTACAAAAACAGCCTTGATGTGCCAAAATATAAGAACACCATACCGAATGTCGGTGCAATTTACAAAGGAAAAGACGGATGGTGCTATTATGTTACGGATATTACTTTTACAAGAGATTACCTCGGCGGCGGAAAATATTCGGCAAGAAAATTATACGGTACCGAAAGACACGTAAAAATCGATTGCAAAAACTGTAACTAAAATGGGTTTTTAAATTGGTTTTTGTATAACGCCGGACTGTTCATCAGGATGGTTCGGCTTCTACTCTATTTTTAAATTAGTATAGTTTTTTAAAAAAATTAAAAATCATGAAAAAATTAAACATTTCAATTATCGTATTATCTTTTATGTTTACCATGAATACAACAGCTCAAACATTTGAACTGATAAAAGATATAAATCCTGAAGGAGGTTCATACCCATATTATCTTACAGAATATAACAATAAACTGTATTTTCAAGCAAATGACGGAACATACGGTGATGAATTATGGGTAACTGACGGTACGGAATCAGGCACACAAATGCTGAAAGATATAAATCCGGAAGGAGATTCAGATCCCTGTTATTTTACAGAATATAACAATAAACTTTATTTTAATGCACATGA
>JAUVIG010000122.1 GCA_030592825.1 Chlorobiota bacterium
ATTGCTAACATCTTTTCTTCATCAATTTCTTTTTTATACTCCTCAAAATCAGCTTCTATTAATAATCGTTTGGCGATTGAGTCTCTTACCCAATAAACGAATTGTTTATACTCACTGTTTGTAATTTCAGTTTCATCCATCCAAAACGGATCAATTGATACTGTTTTAGACATAGATGTATGAGCAAAAGTAATATCTTGGTCGTTTAAACCCATGTTATAACTACCCATTGGGATAAAAACCATTCCGTAAGGAGTTGGTTCATAAAAATCATCGCCGTCACCGACACCGATAAGCTCGCCTTGGGCGCCCTTTTTACCGCAACTACTTATAATTAATATTGTTAAAACAAAAGATAATACAATTAACTTTTTCATGATACCTGTGTTATTTAAATAATTTTGTTTCTATAAATAAAGAATGCTTTTGTATTTATAATCATTGTTTGGCCCAAAAAAGTCAAAACAGTATCCGACAAAAATCTCATGTGAGCCTTTACTTACTGTTATTAACCTTGTTAATGCCAATTCATATGCATATCCAACTTTAAGTCCGCCAAGAAGATTTAAAGTAATCATGGGAATAATTGCCTCACGATTTCTATATGAAACGCCTAAGCGAATTTTTTTATTGTATAAAGCAGAGATATTCCCGCTGTATTGTAATTTAGTTCCGTCAAATTTCACAAAAACAGAAGGTTGCAACTCAATTGGGCTGTTTAATAACCTGAAACTGTAACCTGCTGTTCCAAAATAATGACGTCTCAAAAATGATGCCGATTCAACATTAGGATATTTTACAGGTAGTTGAGGAATATGAGAAACAGAAAAACTTGCGTAAAATCTTTCACCAACTTTATAATAAATCCCGGCACCGAGATCAAAAATAATTTTTTGAACAGCTTGATCAGTGATGAACGGATCGTCATTCGTTTCAGGAGGTTCCCAACTTCCTTCCAAATCTTTATTTATCATCCCTGCTTCTATACCAAAACCCACAGTCCCTAATCCGATTCTTCTATGATAAGAATATGCTAATTTTGCTTGAAAGTTTTTTTCAAACTCAAATCTGTCATCCATCATAGAAATACCTATTCCTCCGTTAACCCCAAACAATTTTATTTTAGAATGTACTCCGGCTAAAGTTGTAACCGGTGCTCCCTCAAAACCAACCCATTGTTGTCTGCTGATTGCCGAGGCGCAAATCCCGTCAGCCATTCCGGCAAAAGCAGGGTTTGAAAACAATAAATTATCCTTATTATGGGCAAACTGAGGATCTTGCTGTGAAAATATTTCCATCGAAAAAACCGATACTAATATAATTAGATATATTTTCTTCATCAAATACAAATTAAATAATTTTTTTTCTAATAAACTCAATTTTTTGATTAAAATTATAATTATCTGTAACTAATTTAACTTTTATTTTTTAATGTAAGCTCCTAAACAGGTGTGTTTATTATCATTATAGTATAAAAAAGTTAATTCATTTTATTAAAAAAATTCCACCAACGCTCCGGTATTTCATTTCTTGTTGCTTTTAAATAATCTTCATATGAACACGATATTATCTTTGACCTTTCATCATTTTTAACATTATAATTTACCTCTACCCACCATCTTCCGGTTTTAGTACTTTTATAAAAGCATACATTATCGCTGATACCATCAATGTTTACTATGTATTTACGAAACTCTTTAATAATCGAATCAGGATATTCATTTTTCCTGTTATAAAAAGACTGAATGAAATGCCAAACAACTTGAGCCGAAAGTTCAACAGTTTTATTATCATTATCGTAATCGGGGTTAACTTCAAATAATCCAAAAACAGAAACTTTATCACTAAATCCGGCATATTTTGACAATTGGCATATTTCTTCACCGTAAAAACCGTTAACAGAGGGAGAGTTTACACCGGGAGCATCTGAACTTTTTACTGATTTTATATCAATTGAAAAAAAATCAGCATCTCTGATGTATGGTTCATTTTGAGAAAGCTTTGCCCCTGCAATTCCAAGCCTGACAGTTTCAAACTTTTCATTGATATAATTAATATCTTTTAAAGAATTGTAATACGATTGAAATCCAATATTAGAATAATTAAATAATTTATTGTTATTTTTTATAACTTCAGATAAATACGTATCTGAACTAACTATATCATTTAATTCTCCTAAATCAAATTTAGGTTCTACAGAACATAATGAAAAAGCTTTTTTACCTTTTTCATATACTTTACAAACCGGTATGATCAAATCCTTGCTGCCTCCAAGAATTATTACGACAAGTTCTTCTTTCAATAATTCATATACTAAATCAGTTAAAGCAATATATGTATCTTTTACTGTTTTTCCGTTTTTAAGATTCCCAATATCAATAATATTTACTGTAGAAGGTATATATAATTTATAAAGTTCCTTTCTGATAAGATCAGGAGCTTTATAAGTGCCCTTATTATCTGAATTTCTTTCGTCTTGAACTCCAATTAAAGCAATATCAAAGTTTTCAAAAGATTTTATCGGGTTTTTTTCAGAAAATACAGTAATATTATTGATAAATAAATCTTCTTTTTTAGAATATTTTGAAATATCAATTGATTCCGGCTTAAACGGAATAAAAAAATCATTTAGATTAATATTCATCCTGTTCAATTATATTACTTTTTTTTCTTATTATTTTTCTTACTTTGTTTTTTCTCAGGTAATTCTTTTGCAATGATTTTAAGACAATCGTCTAATGATAACTCTTCTGCTTTATCATTTGCCGCCAACCTGAAATATTTCTTCTTATGATAAATACACGGTTTCCCCCATCTGTCTTTAATAATTATAACATCATGTTCTTTTCCGAAATCTTTAATTAACTTTTTCTTATCTTTTTCTCTTTTCTCTTCAATTAGTTCAATTGATCTCTCAATTGTAACCCTAAGAGGGTCGTCATCTTTCTTCAGTGAAACAAATTTTGAATCATGCCTTATATAAGGACCGAATCTGCCGACTGCAGCAACTACTTTTTTATTTTCATAAGTTCCTACATCTCTCGGTAATTTAAATAATTCTTTTGCTTGTTCAATAGTAATTGTATCTATAGTCATGCCTTTGAGTAAACTTGCATATTTAGGTTTTTCTTTATCATCACTTTCACCTAATTGTACAACAGCTCCGTATCTGGCAAATCTGGCATAGATATTTTTTCCGGTATCAGGGTCTTTTCCCAACAATCTGCCGCTGCCGGAATTTTCCAATAATTCAAGAGCTTCTTCCAATTTTATAGTCTCAATATGATGTTCTTTTCCCAAACTTGCAAATTTAGGTTTATCCTCATCATCTGTATCGCCTAATTGAACAATCGGTCCGTACTTTCCTATTCTGGCAGATACTTGTTTCCCGCTTTTGGGATCTTTTCCGAGAATTCTTTCACCGGTATTTCTTTCAGCATGTTTTATAGTATCTTCAACTTTTTTATGAAAGCTTTTATAAAATTTATCAATCATTTCATACCAAATGACTTCTCCTTCAGCAATATCGTCGAACTCCTGTTCAACATTAGCAGTAAAACTATAATCAATAATATTATCAAAGTTATCAGTCAAAAAATCGGTTACAACCATTCCAATATCTGTCGGAAACAGTTTTCCTTTTTCAGCACCATATTGTTTGCTTTCAATTTTCTTTTTAATATCACCTTTATATATATAGTGAATTAAATCTGTTTTTACACCTGATCTGTTTTCCTTTATAACATATCCTCTGTTTTGTATAGTTGATATGGTCGGTGCATAAGTAGACGGTCTCCCTATACCTTTGTCTTCAAGTTGTTTTACCAAAGCAGCTTCAGAGTATCTGGGAGGATATTTACTGAATTGCTGTACTGCATCAATTTTTTCTGATTTAAGTATTTGTCCCTTTTTTAGAGGAGGTAAAATTTCTTTATTATTCTGAATACTTTCAGAATACACTTTCAAAAACCCCTGAAATATAATTACCTCACCGGAAGCTGTGAATTTATAATCGTTATTGCTGATACTAATATCTACATTTGTTTTTTCAAATTCGGCATCACTCATTTGGGAAGCTAAAGTTCTTTTTCTTATCAAATCATAAAGCCTTACTTCATCATACGAAGCTTGAATCTTTTCATTTTTAATATATGTCGGTCTTATTGCTTCATGAGCTTCTTGTGCACTTTTAGATTTAGTTTTGTAGTTCCTCCTTTTATAAAATTTATCTCCAAATTCACTAATAATAAATTCCTTAACAGTATTTAATGCTAAATTAGATAAATTAACAGAATCAGTTCTCATATATGTAATATGTCCCGATTCATATAATTTTTGGGCTACACTCATTGTTTTACCAACCGGAAAGCCTAATCTTCTGCTTGCTTCTTGTTGAAGGGATGACGTTGTAAACGGTGTTGCGGGAGAGCGTTTTCCGGGCTTTTTTTCAACTTTTTCAACCGTAAAAATGGGATCTTTTAAACTTTTTAAAAAATTAAGAACTTCTTCTTCTTTTTTTATTTTTTTTGCTAACTCAGCACTAAACTTTATAATTTTTCCTTCATTATCCTCATATAAAAAATTTGCAATTATTTTAAATGAAGATTCAGGCTTAAAATTGATGATTTCTCTTTCCCTTTCTACCAATAAGCGAACAGCAACAGACTGAACCCTGCCGGCCGATAATTTTGATTTAACTTTTCTCCATAATACTGAAGATAATTCAAAACCAACCAGCCTGTCAAGTATCCTTCTTGCTTGTTGAGCATTAACCAAATTTAAATTAATATCTCCGGGGTTTTCCACTGCTTGTTTTATAGCTTCTTTTGTAATCTCATTAAAAACAATACGTTTTGTCTTCTTATTCTTCAGTTTTAGTACTTCATATAAATGCCATGCTATTGCTTCTCCTTCACGATCTTCATCCGATGCCAATAATACGGATTCCGCTTTCTTCACATCTTTTTTTAATTCATTGATAATTTTCTTTTTTTCATTTAATATTATATAATCAGGCTTATAATTATTATCAATATCAATCCCATAATTTTTTTTCGCAAGATCACGTATATGACCAAAACTTGATTTTACGATATAATCTTTCCCTAAGAATTTCTCAATGGTTTTAGCTTTAGCCGGAGACTCAACAATAACAAGATTTTTACTCATCCTATTTGTATTTTTATCTGTTTTTTTTAAATTGAAAGTTGCAAATTAAAAGAAATAAAAAACTATGATCAAATTTTTTTTATTCTTTTTAACAATATTTTATACCATTAATAAATTATGAAACTGCAAAATAAATATCAATTCATATTTTTTTTTCTATTTTTACCAATTATTATTTGAACATAAATGGAAACAAATTTAAAACAAAAAAAACAAATAAGGATTTTTTGGGCATTACTGATAAGTCCGATTCTGCTGATCACTTTAATATTTACATTAGTGAACCTGGAGGTATTCGGAAAATTGCCGGGATTTGAGGAATTAGAAAATCCAAAAACTAATTTGGCTACAGAAGTTTTTACATCCGATCAAGTTCTTTTAGGAAAATACTTTAAAGAAAACAGAACAATTGTTGATTTTAAAGAAGTATCGCCAAATGTTTTAAATGCTTTAATTGCTACTGAAGATGTAAGGTTTTATCAACATTCGGGAATTGATGCAAGAGCTTTGTTGCGAGTATTGCAAGGTGTAATTACGCTTGATCTTTCAGGTGGCGGAAGTACAATAACTCAGCAATTGGCAAAGAATTTATATAGGATGAGAGGAGATTCTTCTGAATATGATACCGGTTTAAAAGGAAAACCGAATTTGATCATTACCAAATTCAAAGAATGGGTAACAGCAGTCAGGCTTGAACGAAATTACACAAAGCAAGAAATCATTGCCATGTATTTGAATACTGTCGATTTCGGCAGTAATGCATTCGGAATTAAGTCTGCTGCAAGAACATTTTTTAATACGACTCCTGATTCACTTACACTTGAAGAGGCAGCAACATTAATCGGTGCTCTTAAGGCTCCCACAGCATTAAGCCCTAAGTTAAATCCAGAAAACTCATTTTACAGGCGTAATACAGTTCTTGAACAAATTGAAAAATATCAAAAAAAATTAAATAAACTTCACGGGTATCGAATAAGACCAAAAAAATATTATGATTCTCTTCAAGCACTACCAATTAATTTGGATTACAGCGTTCAATCTCATACTAAAGGTATAGCTCGTCACTTCAGGGAATATATTCGATTATTAATGTATAAAGAAAAACCTGTATCTCCTGATAAACCTGTGAAACCAAAAAAAATGTCTTGGAAAGATCCGGAATATAAAAAATATAAAAGAGAACTTGCTCAATATGAACTTAAATATTACAGATTTTTGGAAGATTCAACAGAATGGGAAGAAAATCAATTATACGGTTGGTGTAATAAAAATGAAAAACCCGACGGAAGTAAATATAATATATACAGAGACGGCTTAAAGATTTATACAACGATTAATTCAGAAATGCAAATATATGCCGAAGAAGCTGTTGTTGAACATATGGGAGAATATTTGCAACCTTTATTTTACAAAAGACATAAAGGCAGAAAAAAAGCACCTTTTAGTTGGAATATGTCTGAAAAACAAATTCAAAATATTTATAGTCTTTCTATGAAAAGAACAGAAAGATACAGACGATTACGATATGATCTTAAAAAGGATTCATCAGAAATTGCAGAAATCTTCAATACTCCTGTAGAAATGAAGATTTTTTCATGGAACGGTCCGATTGATACAATCATGTCTCCAATGGATTCTATCAAATATTACAAATACTTTTTACATTCAGGATTAATGTCACTTGAGCCTCAAACGGGTTATGTAAGAGCTTATGTCGGCGATATTAATTATGATTATTTCAAATATGATAATGTGTCATTATCAAGAAGGCAGGTTGGTTCAACATTTAAACCCTTTGTATATTCCTTTGCAATGGAAGATAAAATGTCGCCTTGCCATCTGGTTCCAAATGTACCTATTACTATTGATTTGCCAGAAGGACAGCGACCTCCTACGTGGACACCAAAATTTTCATATAATGAACGTTTAGACGGAAAAATGGTTTCATTAAAAATTGGATTGGCTAATTCTCTTAATCAAATATCTGCTTGGGTTATGAAAAAATACGGACCTAAAAAAATTGTTGAAATTGCACACAAAATCGGTATAAAAAGTTATATTCCTGCAGTTCCGTCAATTTGTGTAGGTGCATCAGAAGTCAGACTTTCCGAAATGGTTGGTGCTTATGATACTTATGCTAACGGAGGTGTACATGTTGAACCAATATTTGTTACCAGAATTGAAGATAAAAACGGAAATGTTATTGCAAAATTTAAAGCTAAAAATTCAGAAGCATTAAATCCGAATACAGCATATCGAATGATTGAACTTATGAAAGGTGTTGTTGATATGGGAACAAGTGTCAGATTAAGATATAAATACGGTTTCAGAAATGAAATTGCCGGTAAAACAGGTACAACTAACAATAATTCTGATGGTTGGTTTATTGGGTTTGTCCCGAATTTAGTAACCGGAGTTTGGGTAGGCGGAGAAGAAAGAAGTATTCATTTTTTAAGCAGCCACGACGGACAAGGAGCAAGTATGGCTCTTCCTATTTGGGCTTTATATATGCAAAAAGTATATCAAAATGAAAAACTGGGAATATCAAAAGAACCTTTTAAAAAACCTGTTCTTTATGATGGTGTAATCCTCGATTGTAATGAATATCGACAAATTAATAATATAGATGACCCTTTTGATGACAATTACTAAATTTAAAAATATATAACTATGAATAAAGTTGTAAAAAATGCAACAGAGGCAATAGAAGGCATTAAAGACGGTATGACTTTAATGTTGGGAGGTTTCGGCCTTTGCGGAATTCCTGAAAATACGCTGAAAATACTTGCAGAAAAGAAAGTGAAAAATCTTATTTGTATTTCAAATAATGCAGGAGTAGATGATTTTGGTTTGGGTGTATTATTAAGAGATAAACAATTAAAAAAGATGATTGCATCTTATGTCGGAGAAAATAAAGAATTTGAAAGGCAATTCTTAAGCGGAGAACTTGAAGTTGATCTGGTTCCGCAGGGAACATTGGCTGAAAGAATAAGAGCAGGCGGAGCAGGTATTCCTGCATTCTATGTTTCGGCCGGATACGGTACTGAAGTTGGTACAGGTAAAGAAGTAAGAGAATTTAACGGAAAAATGCACTTATTGGAAACAGCATTAGTTGCTGACTTTGCAATTATAAAAGCAAAATACGGTGATTATGCAGGAAATTTGATCTATAATAACACTGCAAATAATTTCAGTAATATGATGGCAACAGCAGGCAAAATAACAATTGCCGAAGTTGAAGAATTAGTTCCTACAGGAGAACTCAATCCAAACCATATTCATACACCGGGGATTTATGTTCAAAGAATATTTAAGGGAAAAGATTACGAAAAACGCATTGAATTTGAAACTACTGAATAATTTATTAATTTGTCTGAAATAAATTAAACTTCACACTATGGCATTAGATAAAAACGGCATTGCCCAAAGAATAGCTCAAGAATTAAAAAACGGTTACTATGTTAACCTCGGTATCGGCATACCAACTTTAGTCGCAAATTATATACCCGAAGGGATGGATGTTATTTTCCAGTCAGAGAACGGCCTTTTAGGAATAGGTCCTTTTCCGAAGAAAGGCCAAGCAGACCCTGATTTGATCAATGCAGGAAAACAAACGGTAACAGCATTAAATGGTGCATCTTTTTTTGATTCAGCTGAAAGTTTTGCAATGATTAGAGGCGGTCATATCGACTTAACAGTATTAGGTGCATTTGAAGTTTCTGATAAAGGAGATATTGCCAGTTGGAAAATCCCCGGAAAACTTATAAAAGGTATGGGAGGAGCAATGGATCTGGTTGCTTCTGCAAAAAATATTATTGTTGCAATGACACATACTGACAGAAACGGAAATTCAAAACTACTTAAAAAATGCACATTACCCTTAACAGGAGTTTCTTGTGTTAAACAGATAATAACTGATATGGCTGTAATTAATGTTACAAAAGAAGGTTTTGTATTGAAAGAAAGAGCTCCCGGAGTTACTGTAGAAGAAATAAAAAATGCAACAGAAGGTAATCTTATAATTCCTGATATTGTACCTGAAATGAAATTCTAAACTCAAGAGAAGCTTTTTCAGATTTCTGTGATTGCGGTACTAATAAAGTATCAAAACTTGTGCTGAATATCTTGTGCCGAACTTGTTTCGGTATGATTCAGTAGTGCTAAATTGTTTCATTGCTACATTGCCTGCCGGCAGGTAATCTGTTTTTTAACAATATAGCAATGAAACAATTGAACAACTTATTAGATATAAACAACACCAAAAAAATAAGGTGCAAGC
>JAUVIG010000625.1 GCA_030592825.1 Chlorobiota bacterium
TAAATTTATCATTTATTTTACTTCAATTGTTTTTGTTTTATTATTTTTGTGCAGAAAATTTAAAGTTCTTTGATATAGATTACTTGTGTTGGTTTTAGAAGTTCTGAACCGGAAAAGATTTAGGAAAAAAAGGAACTGACCGGAAAAGAAAGTAAAAAAGATGTGTGTAGCTGTTAAGTGTTCGGGCTTCAAATGTCAGGTTTGTCATACACGGAACTGCCTGATGATGAGACTAATAAATATCTTTATAACGGAAAGGAATTACAGGAAGATTTTGGATTGGATTGGTACGATTACGGGGCGAGGTTTTATGATGCTCAATTAGGGCGGTTCCACACGCAAGACAGGTTCGCTGAAAAATATTATTCCCTTTCACCTTATCAATACGCAGCAAATAATCCGATTAAGTACATAGATGTAAACGGCGACAGTATTTACATAAATTATTCTTATACGGAACAAGTTGCCAAAACTGATAGAAATGATAATGTAAAAACTTACAAACGAGGTACACGGAAAGGACAAACGAAATATAAAACCGTGCATAAAGAGGGGACGCAGACTTATACCCCCGGAATGGAAACAATCGGAAATGATTTTGCTGATAATGTAATAAATTCATTGAATAATGTCACAGAAGCATTGGGGGATGGTGAATTTGGAGCAAGTGGATATGAAAAATTTATTTCTTCAGTAGTATCTGACAAATCAATAACTAATGTATCTGAAACTAATGCCGAAAGTGAATATATTCCTGATATTGGAGGTCTTGGATATGTAGATATTTTATGGAATCCTTCTTTTGGTCTTGTTGGAGATATAAAAAATTCTTCAGGAACTACAAACAGAATTACACCTGAAATAGGTCTTGCTCATGAAATAGCTCATAAATATCTTAACACTAATTATAGTAATAAAGATTTGCATCATAAAACTATAGTAAAATTTGAACAAGATTTAGCAAAGCGTTTAAAAGTTGGAGCGAGAAGTTCTTATGACCAGCCAACAAAGGGTTATACAGCACCGTCTCCAAACAGTACCGGAGGAGAAGAATTTAATTTATTCGATTAGACTATGAAAATAATAATAATAATAATATTAGTATTTCTATCAAGTGAAAAAAGTATTTACAGTCAAAAAGTTTCAGATTATTTAAATTGTTCAACGGAATTGGGTTCAATTGAGATAAACGGAAAAGCAAGCACCCGTAAAATAAAAAGAATCGGGATAGTAAAGAAAAAAAATCTCCCTAAATTACTTGATAATCACGATTATAAAACAAGATATTTTGAGTTTGGGGATACAATCCAAATTATTCAACATAAAAGTTCTTTTTGGGATTTCAGGTTTCAAACATCTGCAATAGATTTTAAATATCCTTCTCAAGTCGTTACTCACAAGGGTATTCAAATTGGTAAAAGTACAGAAGAAGAAGTAATAGCAGCTTACGGAGAGCCGGACAAAAAGTTTGTTAATCAAATAATATATGAATTCCCGAACAATATATGGTTATTATTTTCTTTCTACGATATTAAAGAGACAGACGCTGATTATAACCCGAAACTTAAGGACAAGGTAATCTCAATTTTTTTAGATTAAGAATGAAATCATTGACAAATAAAATTTAAGAAACCAAAACCGCAGATTAAATCATATCTGCGGTTTTTTTTATTAATCCGTTAATCTTTGCTGCATCTCTTTTTGAAACAGGAACGCATTAAGCAGGTCTTTAACGGTCTCCTTTTGTTTATCGTTTAATATCTGTACCTTTTTAAACAGCTTGATAAGTTCATTATCATTAATGGTATTTTCCGCTTTATCGTTACCGGTTCCGTAGACCAGTTCATCAATGGTTACTTCCAAGGCATTGGCCAATTTTTTAAGCACTTCAATAGACGGAGCCGTAACATTACGCTCATACCTCGAAATGTGTGTAGCATGCATATTTACTTTGGCTGCCAGTTTACCTTGAGAAATATTTTTAGCATTTCTTACAATCTTTAAATTATCACCAAATGATACCATACTTTATAATTTATTAACACAAATATAATCATTATCTGTCAACAAATATAAGTGTTTTATAGATTATATTGATTGCATTGTTAATAACTTATATCTAATCTGTTTTTATTGTATAGCCGGGTTGTGTACTTTTGTAATCAAACATGGTCACATAAAAAGTTTTCAACAATGGAAATAAAAGAAATCAAACA
>JAUVIG010000066.1 GCA_030592825.1 Chlorobiota bacterium
AATTGGGGAAGATATTGATGGCGAAGCTGCTGGTGACTGGTCTGGTTACTCAGTCAGTTTAAGTGCTGACAGTTTGGTGTTAGCAATTGGAGCAAATAGAAATGACGGAAATGGTTCTGATGCCGGTCATGTTAGGGTTTACCAAAATAATTTAGGAACTTGGACACAGATTGGTAATGATATTGACGGCGAAGCTGCGGATGATAGATTCGGCCACTCTGTAAGTATAAGTTCTGATGGTTCGGTTGTTGCTATTGGTGCTTTTTTTAATGACGGAAACGGCACTAATGCCGGTCATGTAAGAGTTTATCAAAACAACTCAGGCATTTGGGAACAAGTTGGTACTGATATTGACGGAGAAGCAGCAGGTGACCATTCAGGCTGGTCAGTAAGTTTAAGTTCTGACGGTTCGGTTGTAGCTATTGGTGCACCAAATAATGCCGGAAACAGCTATAGTTCTGGTCATGTAAGGATTTATAAAAACATTTCTGGAACTTGGATACAGATAGGAGACGATATAGACGGTGAATTATCAGATGACCATTCAGGCTGGTCAGTAAGTTTAAGTTCTGATGGTTTGACTGTTGCTATTGGTGCAAAATATAATAGTGGCAACGGTTATTGGTCTGGTCATGTCAGGATATATCAAAACATTGCAGAAACTTGGACTCAAATAGGGGACGATATTGATGGAGAAGCAGCAGGAGACCAGTCTGGCTGGTCTGTTAGTATAAGTGCCGACGGATCAGTTGTAGCTATTGGTGCTTATCTAAATGATGGAAACGGAACTGATTCCGGTCATGTAAGGGTTTACCAAAAAAAATTAGGAACTTGGACACAGATTGGGGAAGATATTAACGGAGAATCTGCAACTGACAAGTCCGGCTACTCAATATGTTTAAGTTCTTGTGGTTCCGTAGTCGTTATTGGAGCCAATGAAAATTCCGGAAGCGCCTATAATTCCGGTCATGTAAGGATTTACCAATATAATTCAGATACATGGGAACAAATTGTAGCAGATATTGACGGAGAAGCATTATATGATGGTTCTGGTTGTTCAGTAAGTATTAATACTCATATCTCAATGGTGGCAATTGGAGCTATTTTTAGTGGATCTGCTGGACATGTGAGAATTTATTCTTGCACATGTACTAATCCGCCAGTACCAAATTTAACTGCATTAACTGATATAACAGGAGAATGTTTTGTTGATTTATCAACATATAATACCCCAGCAGCTACAAATGAATGTGGTGTTACCGTTTACGGAACAACTCCCCAAACGCTTTTCACAGAGCTTGGAACATATACTGTAACTTGGACATATAATGACGTTGATGGGAACATAAGTCAACAACTCCAAACTGTTACTGTTGAAGATAGTATTGCTCCAAGTTTATCAGTTCAAAATCTCAATCTTTTAATTTTAGGAAGTAATACAGTTTCTATTACTCCACAGGATGTTGTTACAAATGCATCAGACAATTGTGCTGTAGCTGACACATTACTCAGTCAAAGTACTTTTGATTGTTCTGATGTGGGTTTTCCTGTGGATGTAGATGTTACTTTGACTGATATTTTTGATAATTCAACTGTTGAAACTGTACAAGTAAATGTTTCTGACATTATTCCCCCGTCAATAACGTGCTTAACTAATCAAGAAGTAAATGCAGATGATACGCATTCTTATACAGTTCAAGGAACTGAATTTGACCCTATTGCTACAAATGATAATTGCGAAGTTCAAAATGTAATAAACGATTTTAACAGTTTATCAACATTAGACGGTGCATCACTATCAGAAGGAACAACTATAATTACATGGACTGTTACAGATATTGGCGGAAATGAAAACCAATGCAGTTTTGATGTTTTAGTAAATGAATATGTAGGAATTGTAGATTTATCAACAAAAGGAATTTCAATATACCCAAATCCGACTAAAGGTATCTTCACAATAAAAACAGAAGATAATTACATGTTAACAATATCAGATATTTCCGGCAAGATAGTAAAAGAAGCAAAAATCAACAATGAGCAAATTACAATTGATTTGACAGATAATGCAAGTGGCGTTTATTTTATTTCATTTAAAAATAATGATACTGTAAAAACAACTAAAATAATACTTGAATAGATTCCGGTCAAATTATTGTTATCAAGGATAAGCTATAGTTATAAAATAGCTGTTGAGCAATTTTAAACCGCCAACAGCTATTTTTTTTCAGCTTTTTTCAATCATGTTTTTCCTACTCTTTCTTTTTTATTTTTCCTGCTGTTACATAATAGAATAATAAACTTGCTCCTCCAAAAAGGAATATCATTGAAAAGTATGAAACCGGTTCTTCCAGATTTGAATTGTTTACAAGAATATTTCCTGAAAATACTCCGATTCCGACACCTATTAACAACATTCCCCATTTTAGAGAAGATAAACGATTACCTTTTAATTTAAACATATTTGCATCAGCACCTTTTTCAATTAAAGCCATTCTTTCTTTAAGAAGAACAAATTTATATTGATTTTCTCAATTACATTTATCAGTATCTTTCTGATTGTTTACTTTTATACAGACAATCAAGATTTGAGTATTCTTGATAAAATTAATTTCAACCTTTCCGGTCTGTCATTTTTTGAGAAATTAAGAGATTTTTTTAAAGTAGGTATCAAAATATCTTCCGGTTATTTTATTATTCCGGCATCAGTTTTTATGCTGTTTTTTTTGGATTTTCTAATTCCGAAAATAGGCAAAATGCAAATTGATAATAATTTAAAACACCTTTTCTAAATTTTAATATCTCAATGCTGATTTTTATAACATATCTTCAAACAGACTGTAATGTTCGCCTTCCATTCCGACTTTTTTATAAACTTTACGGGCTTTTATATTCGTTTTATCCACATAAAGTCGAATGCCTGAATAATCAGGATTATTTGCAACATTTTTTTTAATTTCTGAATACATAAGTTTAAAAACACCTTTTTTTCTGTATTCGGGCAAAACGAAAACAGATTGTATCCAAATTACTTGGCTGTTTCTCCAGTCGCTCCATTCATAAGTTGTAAGCAAAGAAGCAATAACTTTTTCGTCATCTTCAACAATGTAGTATTTCCCTTTTGAGGCATCATTAAAAACGGCTTGAACTCCTTTGAGAACTGTATCGGTATCAAGATGAAAATTTTCGGTTTCAAGAGCCATTTTTTGTTGAAAACCGGCAATTACTTTATATTCCGGTTTTTTTGCTTCTCTGAATATCATATTTTTTTGTGTTATCAATCATCATTAAATCCGCCAAAACACAAGCCGTTACAGCTTCAATAATAACAGGAATTCTCAATGCAAAACAAGTATCATGTCTGCCTTTAATTTCCAATTTTTCGGGTTTACCTGATTCAAAGTTAAAAGTTTCCTGCGGCAGAGAAATACTTGAGGTCGGTTTAACAGCTACTCTGAAGAAAATATCGTTACCGTTTGTAATACCACCGTTAATTCCTCCGGCATTATTTGTTTTAGTAGTGCCTGATTCATTAATAATCAAATCATTATGTTCCGAGCCTTTCATAATTGCTGCTTCAAAACCACTGCCGAATTCAATAGCTTTAACACCCGGAATTGAAAATATTGCATGGCTGATTAAAGATTCTACGGAATCAAAAAACGGTTCTCCCAAGCCGACCGGAACATTAGTTACAGAGCATTCAATAATTCCGCCGATTGAATCGCCTGTTTTCAGAGCTTTGTCAACAGCATCTGTAATATTTGTATTTCCTCCTGCTTCAGTAAGTTTAGCTGTAATATTTATATCAGAAATTATCTTTTTTGCAATTACACCGGCAGCAACAAGACCTACTGTCAACCTCCCGGAGAAATGACCGCCGCCTCTGTCATCATTAAAGGAAATAAATTTTTTATCTGTAACAAAATCAGCATGTCCGGGGCGGGGATGATTTCTGAAATTATAATCCGAAGAACGAGTATTTGTATTTTTAAAGAGAATCGTTATCGGAGCACCTGTTGAATAGTTGTTGTGTATTCCGCTGATTATTTGCGGCTTATCATCTTCTTTACGGGAAGTTGTGCCTTTTGCACCGCTTTTGCGTCTTAATAAGTCATGTTTAAAGTCATCTTCATTAATTGAGATTCCCGGCGGGCATCCGTCTATCACCACACCAACAGAATCACCATGCGATTCTCCGAAGATTTGAATTTTGAATATGTGGCCGAATGTGTTCATCTTTAATAAAAATTAATAAAGAATAATTTAACTTTAAACTGATTTACTTTTAGCAAACAATTATGCTAATCCCTCATTTACTAATTCACTAAATAACTATTTCACTATCTGTCAAAACGCCCCGTAAAACTTCCTCATAAACCATTCAACTGATAGCAATAATAAAATTAACAAGAAAATCAGTTTATAATTTATCAATGCTTCTGTTTTTTTCTCACTGAATGCTACCGGAACAATATTTTCATTATTTTGAATATCTTTAATAAGTTTCTCTGTTTCATTTGCATAGAAAAATTTTCCGCCGGTTTCTTTTGACAGTTTGTATAATAAATTATGATTTGCTGTGGTCTTTTCTGCTTCAATATTTACCGGAACAACAGATAAAATGCCTTCTTTTTTATATTTTTTTCCTTTATATATAGTTTCTGCTTTCCAAGTATAATCGCCTGCTTGTAATTTTTTCGCATTCAACTTATATGATTTGCCGCTTTTTTCAAAAATAAAACTGTTGGTGTTTTTTGCAGAATCTGTTATTGTTAAACTAACTTCCGGTTCGTTTATAAGTTCATATTCTTTTGAATAAAACTCTGCTTTAAAAACAGCATCTTGATTTTCGAGAATTATTTTTTCAGAAATGATTTTAAATCTTTCTTTTGTTTCTTTTTGCGTTAAGTGTTGCACTATTTTGTTAATCAACTCATTAAACAGATAATGATTTTGATTGGTCTTATAGTCATACATACGCCATCGCCATATACCTTCACCTGTTATTACAACAGACTTTTTGCCTCCCGGTACAGAGTTGAATACAATTAATGCTTGCTCGGTATTGATGTTTTTAATTTTTCGGTAAAACAGTATCTCGGAGTTACCCGATATTTTATAATCACCAAAAGCAGACAGAATGGGAGGGGAGTTTAAAGTAATTTCTTGTATTTCCGGATTTAAATCAAATAATGAAAAGTTTTTATTTAAAATACCTGTAACTTCATCAGCCGAATTTGAGTATGCTCCTGTTTTTAGTCCTGTATTTAGGTTATCAAACTTTTGCAAAGAACTTTGACTTCCCAAAATATATAAAACAGGTATGTCGGAATTGATAATTTGCTTCATTAGTGATGTTCGAGAATTTACGGACGGAATTTGATGCAAAATTACCAAATTGTATGCATTAACTGATTTATTGAATTTTGATGCTATATAAAATTCTGTTTCAAAATTTTGATTCAGTTCAAGTGCTTGCCTGATTGCTGATATATCAGGATGAGGAGAGTTTGCAAGTATTAAAATCTTTTGCTTGCTGTCAACAACTTCTACAACTACTTGTTTTATATTGTTTTGTACGTTTTCCTCTTCCTTTAAAGTTTTTATTTGAATTTTAATTTTATGAAAGCCTTTTGTCCCTGCAAATATTTCAAAATCAACTTTTTTAAAAAAGTCGCTGTTTTTTATGTTTAATGTTTTTGTACTGATTATTTTTCCGTTGTCAGTCAATTTGATTACAGCTTGTTTTCCTTTAAGTTTATAAGCTCTGATATTTATTCTTACAGGAAATTTATTATTTAAAAATGCAATTTTATTGTATTTTATATCAGAGATTGAAATATCCGGTTTTACAGTTGTATCACCAAGAGCAAGGGAATAAACCGGGAAGTTTATATCTTGAATAATATATTCGGGATTTTTTCCTGAATTTACAATCCCGTCACTTGAAATTATAAGAGCACCAATATTTCTGTGATAGTATTTGTTTTTGATATCAGAAATCAGTTGTGAAATATTGGTTTGTTTTTCGGTAAATGAAAAACTGTCTGATTGTTTTACATTATCCCCGAAAGTATAGCTTTTAAATTCATATGAGTTGCTGTTTTCCTCAAAGAAAGATTTTATTTTCGAATGAAACTTCTGGATTTTATTCTTTTCATAAGCTACTGATTCTGAATTATCTTGAGCAAAAACAACAATAGGATTTTCAATAGTTTTACCAAGTGATTTTATTACCGGTGAGAGTAACAGAAAGGATATAATACTTACAGTTAAAAACCTGAATGCAAACATACTTCTTATAATAAGTTTAGATGCTTCTTCAAGTTTATTTTCTTTTCGGTATAATAACCAAGCATAAGCAAAACCTAATGCAAGGCAAAATATTACAAACCATAAAGGGTATTCTGTTATTATTGATGACATAATTTATATAACGATAAAAAAATGACTTTCTTACAAAAGTAAAAAAGTCATTATGATATGCTAAAATATTTTTATTTTATTTCTTTAATAATAAACTTACATTCTTGTTCAATATCAAATAAAAAATCATTATCAAAGCGAGACATAAACAGTTTCTTTTAAAACATCTTTAGTGAAATTTCTATTTTTCGGCAAAGATTTTAAAGTTATTAAATCAATATCAGTTTGAAATAAATCTTGCAAATAATAAATTAAACGGATATAATTTTTATAAGTTTTCTTATCTTTTATAAACTCAACTGCAAAATCAATATCGCTGTTTTTGTCCTGTTCATTTCGAACATAAGAGCCGAACAATCCAATTTTTGAAACACCGTATTCTTTGATAGATGTTCTGTTTTCAGCTAAAATTTGTAAGATATTTTCCTTTGAGTTTACTTTTTTCATAAAATCTATACTTTCAAAGTATTTGATACAAAAATACGAAAGATTTGTGATTTTTAGAAATAATAAGAACGACTTTCTTACAAAAGTAAAAAAGCCGTGTTAATATTTGTCAATATTCAATAATAATTATTCAATTCTATGTGTTCATAGCTCCGCAAACATTAATTACTTGTCCGCTGATATATGTTCATAAATCAGATGCAAGGAAAACACAAGCATTTGCAACATCTTCAGGAGTTCCTCCTCTTTTCAGCGGAATAGTTTTTATCCATTCTTCACGAGCTTTTTCAGGAATCTTTTCTGTCATTTCTGTTACTATAAATCCGGGTGCAATGGCATTGCTTCTGATGCTGCGTGCACCAAGTTCTTTAGCAATAGATTTTGTAAACCCTATAATACCGGCTTTAGAAGCAGAATAGTTTGACTGGCCTGCATTTCCGCTTACACCTACAACAGAACTCATATTTACTATAGAACCTGAACGTTGTTTCAACATCGTTTTTTGAACAGCTTTCGTCATATTAAAAACCGATTTCAAATTAACTTTTAAAACTAAATCCCACTGTTCTTCTGACATTCTCATTAACAATGTATCTCTTGTGATACCTGCATTATTAATTAATGCATCAACTCGTCCGAATTCTGCAACTATTTCGTCCATAACTTTTTGGGCATCTTCAAAATTGCTTGCATCAGATGCAAAACCTTTTGCTTTAACACCGTATCCGGTAAGTTCTTTTTCCAGAGCATCTGTATTTTCGTCTAATTTTAAATCCGTAAAGGCAACATCGGCACCTTGTTCTGCAAATTTAAGGGCAATTGATTTGCCTATACCTCTTGCTGCACCTGTAATAACGGCAACTTTTCCTTCTAATAGTTTCATATCTTAATTTTTTATTTTATGCTGAATAACAGACAAAAATATAACTTTTCGGGAAGATTTCAAAACTGATTTTTATTTGACAAATAATTTATTAGGATTTTGGCGAGAATCAAATACTCTGTTTATATAAATATTATCAGAAAAAATATGATAGATTATTTTATAATGACTTTCAATTAATCTTCTATATTCTTTTCTTAATCCCTTGAATTTTGGTTCTTTTTGACCGATTAACGGCATATTTGCTAAAATCTCAACTTTATTGGTGATTTGAAGAATAATATCTTTGGTCTTTTGTTCAGAAATATCAGATTTTAAGAAGCGGAATATATTTTGCAAATCATTTTTAGCTGTATCAGTCCAAATTATTTCCATGTTAAAATTTCTTTTTTCAAATCAGAATGATTGATTATTTTTCCTTCAACAATATCATCTTCTGATTTATTAATCGCTTCGACATATTCTGTCTCTTCTTCTTGTGAGTATTTATATTTTATTTTTGCAAATTTCAGCTCTTCAATTAAGGAAATAAAAAAGCTCTTTTTTGAATCAGGAATTGAAATAAGATAATTTTCCATGATGATTTTAATTTGATTTACACTTAATACAAAAATACAAATTTATTTTATTACAGAACTACAAGATATTCATTTTTTTTTAAATATCTTTACGGTTATTCAATAATACTTTATGGTTTTAAGATATATAATATTAACAATATTATTGTTTTTATCTTCTTTTATTTCAGCTCAAGATATTATTGACAGCTTAAACAAAAAAATTGAAAAAACTGTTAATTATTCCGTAAAAATTGATTTACAGCTTCAAAAATCAAAAATATTTTTTCAGACTGATGATTATATGAATTTTAATAACAGCATTATTATTGTAAAAGATATAATGAATTCCGCTGATTTCAAACACAAGAAAAATGCTTACAATCAGCTTATATCATTTTATAAAGAAATTGAATTATATGATTCTTTAGTTATTACTTATAATTATTTGGCAGATTTATATTTATCAAATAATGATACCTCAAATTATATTAAAAATAAAAACAGAGAAGCATATTATTCTACATTTTTGGGAAATCAAAAGAAAGCCATAAATATTTTATTCGATAATATAAGAATTGCAGAAAAAAGAAATGACAGCAGTTTATTAACTGAAATACATATGTATTTAGGTTTTAGTATTCGCACAACTGATTTTGAAAAAGCAAAAGATTATTTTGAAAAATCTTTAGAATATAATAATGATACTTTAAGTGTTTTTTACAGCACATGCCTTAATGAAATCGGGAATTTATATACAAATTTAGGACAAGCTGAAAAGGCAATACCATATTTACAAAAAGCTCTTGATATCAGAAAAAAGACAAATGACGAGAATATTACATATTCTTACAATGATATTGCATATGCATATGCGGAATTGGGCAAGTTTTATGATGCAATTTTATATATGTCCAAATGTATTGATATAGAAAAGAATACCGGAAGTGCATGGGACTTGGTTTATTCTTATTCAGCAATAGGACACTTTTATATGAAAGCAAATAAACTTTCAAATGCTGAAAAATATTTAAATATAAGTCTTGAGATTGCTGAAGAATTAAACTTAAATCCGGTATATAAAGAAGTATATAATAATCTATATCAGTTATATAAAGAAAAAAATGATTTTAAAACATCATTATATTATTATGAACTTTCTGAATTTTATGAAGATACAATATATGAAAATAATCTCGCTGAACAGATTGCTGAATTAGAAAAAAAATATCATAATGAAAAGCAAGAGGCAAAATTAAAGCTTATGAAAAAAGAAAAACTTGCCAATAATGCAATTATTCAAAGACAAAGGGTATTAGGTATGGGGATTATTTTGGTAATGTTGCTTTTAGCCGGAATAGCCTTTTCTGTATATAAAAGTCGGCAAAAAGAAAAAAGAGCAAATGAAAAGCTTTTAATGCAAAATGAAGAAATACAACAACAAAATGAAAAGATTGAAGAAAATGCTAAAAAGCTAAAACTTGCGAATAAAAAAATTGCAGATAAAAATGTTTACATTACGGATAATATTAAATATGCTCGAAAAATTCAAAAAGCTATGTTGCCGTCTGAAGGAGAAATGAAAAATATAATTCCGGAGAATTTTATAATTTATAAACCAAAAGACATTGTCAGCGGCGATTTTTATACTGTAAAAAAGATTAATAACAAGACAGTATTTGTTGTTGCAGATTGCACAGGACACGGTGTGTCGGGAGCTTTTATGAGTATTCTCGGAATGAGCCTTATTAATGATATTGTAATAAAGGAAAGTATTTTAAATCCGGCTGATGTTTTAAATGTACTTCGAGAAAGAGTTAAAATTTCATTGCGTCAAAATAAACAATATACAGAAGCAACTGACGGGATAGATATTGCCTTTTGTGTGTATGACAACATTACAAATCAATTGCAATTTTCAGGAGCACAAATATCATTGTTTATTGCAAGAGACAATAATATTACAGAATTAAATGCAGATATGATGCCTGTAGGAGTCAGCATAGGAGACGAAAAACCCTTTAAATTAAAATCAGTAAGTTTAAAGAAAAATGAAACAATATATTTATTTACTGACGGTTATCCGGACCAATTCGGAGGGAAATCAGGGAAAAAATTAATGATGGCTAATGTATTGAAGATACTTACCGAAATTCATGATAAACCTATGAATATTCAAAAAAACTATATTGAAGCAAAATTAAAAAATTGGCAAGCTAACTACAAACAAGTAGATGATATTTTATTTGCGGGTTTTAGATTGAACAGTTAAACTTTTATTCCCCCAAAAATATCAACTTCCCTAAGGAAGTTGTATCATTAATAATTAAAATACCCGGATTTCCGTAGTAATAAATATTACCGTGTCCGCGAATGGTGCAATCCAGTTTGTTTTTTACCCTGATATAAGAATCTGCGTTAGAATCAGTATCAACTAAAACATTTTCTGCTGATAAATTATCTGCATCAATACTGCATAGGCTTGAGTGCCATAGTTTCAGAGTCTCAACTTCTCCTTGCAAGTTTATTTTTCCTCCGTTTAAATGTGTGTTCCAATAATAAAAGGTTTTACAATTTAATCTTAAATCAGCCTCATTAAATTTTGAATCCGCTATTAATCCTATTTCATTTTCATGCTGTAATACATTATCTGAAATAAGATTTGAAGGGGCATTTAATCTTATTCTGCTTATCTTTTTAACTTGCAGATATACTCTTATTTTATTTTTTTTTGGTTTCGAGAATTTACATTTATGATTATTTTCCAAAATTAGAGTGTTATCTGTAATTTTGAAAGTAGTAGATTCTGCAAAAGCCTTGTTTGCTTTTATTGTAATGTAATTTACTGTGTCTTGAATCAAATGAACTTCAAATACATCATTTACAAATAAACTGTCGAAGTCAGAAACCGGACTTTCAATAATAACTTCTTTCCCGGCTCCGGTGAGACAATCTTTTGCTTTCTGACAGGAGAATAATAATCCTGTAAAAATTATTATATAAATAAATTTCTTCATGCTGTGTTAATTTTTATTGTTCTACTATTATTTTAATTGAAATATCTTAATATATATTAATTCCAATAATATCCGACTCCAATTTCAATAACATCTAAAACTACAATTTTTGATTTAGCGGCTATATTTACAAAAAAATGATCAGAGAATTTATATCTGATTATTCCTCTGTTATACATTAGTTTGCTATCCAATTCATCTTTTAAAAAAAGATATATTCCTTCTTGAATCATTATTGAAAATCGGCCGATAATTAATTCTTGAGATGCATGCAAGCCGGTTTTTAACTTGTAAATATCTTTTATATCAGTTTTTCCTTCTCTTCTTAATTCATCCGGAACAGATGCATCATAAAAAAAATCACTTCCTGCTCCAAGACTGAATTTATGCCCCAATACTCTTCTGTATTCAGAAGATACTGAACCTGCAAAATATAGCTGCTTGGAAAATCTTCTTGTATGTTTTGTGCCGCCGGCTATAATAACAGAATATTCATTTTTACGCTTAAATTTCGGAATTTCAAAGTTGTAATTTTTTTCTTTTTGATTAATGTTCACTTGAATTCCGCTAAAAAAAGTCAAATGATTCAGACCGAAATTCGGTTGCGACAGATTTGCATTTGAGATATGACTGAATGCCATACCGCCTGTGAATGATATAATCGGGTTTATATGATAATAAGCAGAAAGTTCCGCATTAAACCAAATATTAAAAGGTGAGCTAACTGCAATATTATGATAATTTTCTTGAAAATCAAAATGATTAGTAACACAGCATATACCAACTCCCAATTGATATTTTAATTCAAACTTTTTTCTTTCTGATAATTTGAACTGAATATAAGGGTTTATTGTAAAAGCTTTTCCGAAAATTGAATCATTTCCTAATCCTGAATAAAACAGAGAAATTCCGATTGAAGGAAATTTATGTACTTTATGCCATAGTTTTTTACCGCTTACTTCTTTTTGAATGTTATACTCAAAAGCTTCTATATTGTCATTAACCAAGTAATAAAAGAAAGGATATTCTGATAATAATAATCCGTAATGATATTTTGCACTCATCTTAATATCAGAAAATTTATCGTTTTGAGAATATGCTGTATTTACCGATATAAAAATGAATAAAACATACAGCAAAAGACCGTTTAAAAAAAAATACTTTATTTGTTCACTTATATTTTTCATTTCTGCGAAAATAAAACTTTTTCTGAAAATTGACGGTTTAAAGATTAATTTTAGATTGATTATAGATATAGTTAGATTGACGAAGTTGCTGTGTGTCTTATTTCAATCTCATTCAATCTGTTTCAATCAAATTCCAACAATATCCTACTCCAATTTCCATAACAT
Organism: Chlorobiota bacterium; assembly: GCA_030592825.1. Classification (GTDB taxonomy): domain Bacteria; phylum Bacteroidota; class Bacteroidia; order Bacteroidales; family JAADGE01; genus JAADGE01. The sequence continues at coordinate 12,683 of JAUVIG010000066.1, forward strand.
CAAGAACTACAATATTTGATTTCTATAATAAACCAAAAGTAAAATAAATAATTACTTTGTCAAATATTGCTTAAAAATATCTTTTTAAAAACAATATTTATAATTTTGCAATATAATTAT
>JAUVIG010000029.1 GCA_030592825.1 Chlorobiota bacterium
AGGTGGAGTCGGTAAAACGACAACTGCAATAAACCTTGCAGCAAGTCTCGCAGTATTGGAAAAGAAAATACTGATAGTTGATTTTGATCCTCAAGCAAATGCTACTTCAGGAATCGGCTTTAACCTGAAAGAGATTGAACACAGCATATACGATTGTTTTATCGGAAACGTACAACCTAATGATGTAATTCTGAAAACACATATTGACGGACTTGAATTATTACCTTCACATATTGATCTTGTGGGTGCAGAAATAGAGATGTTGGGTGAAGACAGAAGAGAATATTTTTTGGATTCTGTGATTAATAAAATAAAAAATAATTACGACTTTATATTTGTTGATTGCTCTCCTTCGTTAGGTTTATTAACAGTTAATGCGTTAACAGCTGCTGATTCTGTTATTATTCCTGTTCAATGTGAATATTTTGCTTTGGAAGGCTTGGGAAAATTATTGAATACAATTCAAATGATCCAAAAAAATATTAATACCGAACTTGAAATCGAAGGTTTTTTATTAACAATGTATGATGCAAGATTAAGACTTTCTAATCATGTTGCTGCTGAAGTTAGAAAACATTTTGAAAGCATGGTTTTTGATACAATAATCCAAAGAAATATTAAATTAAGTGAAGCACCAAGTTACGGTATGGCTGCAATCCAATATGATGCAAATTCAAAAGGTTCAATAAATTACTTAAATTTGGCCGGGGAATTGTTGGAAAGAAATAATTCAAAAAGCTAAAAAGAACAATAAAAGATTAAACTATGGCAAAAAAAAGTCCGTTGGGAAAAGGTTTAGGAGCATTAATAGATGACACAAAATATGAAAAAAAGAGTGTTGATGAAGCTGTGTCAACAAGTGCTGTCGCTGAAATAGATATTGAAAAAATTGAATTGAATCCTTTTCAACCACGTAAAGAATTTGATAAAGAAACATTAAAAGAACTTGAAATATCCATAAAAAAACACGGTATTATTCAGCCTATTACCGTAAGAAAATTAAAAACCGGTAATTTTCAATTAATTTCAGGAGAGAGACGTTTAAGAGCATCAAAAGATGCCGGCTTAAAAAAGATTATTTCATTTGTAAGAGAAGCAGATGATCTTGAAATGCTTGAAATGGCTCTTGTTGAAAATATTCAAAGAGAAGACCTGAATGCCATAGAAATTGCAGTATCTTTTCAAAGATTGATTGAAGAATGCCAAATAACTCAAGACCGGTTAGGTAACAGAGTCGGTAAAAAAAGAGCAACCATTTCAAATTATTTGCGACTGCTTAAACTCCCCGCAGAAATCCAATCAGGACTTCAAAATAAAAATATCTCAATGGGTCATGCAAGAGCATTGGTAAATATTGATAATAAAGAAACTCAAGTTAAAACATATAAAAAAATTATCGGAAGAAACCTTTCTGTCAGAGAAACAGAAAACTTAATAAGGGAAATAAATAATCCAATTAAAAAAGGAACAAAAAAAACAAAACTGCCTAAAGAATTAATAGAATTTAAAGAACAACTTTCAGGTGTTTTTAACAGCAATGTAAGCATAAAAAGAAATAATGCAGGAAGAGGAAGTTTAGTAATTCCGTTTACATCCGATGAAGAATTTAATAAAATCAAAGAATTACTGTTAAAAATCAATTAAATAATGACTGTCAGGATCTATATAATAATCAGCTTATTCATTTTAATCAGCTCAGAAAATTTTACACAAACAGATTCTATAAGAGTTGATACTGAATCAGACACTCTAATTATTCTTGAAGAAGATATTATTGAATTGGAGAATACAAATAAAAAAAATCCGACCAGAGCATTTTTATATTCTGCTGTTTTGCCCGGACTCGGGCAGGCTTATAACACAAAATATTGGAAAATACCGGTAGTTTATTCTGCTCTTGGAGGAGTTGCTTTCTTGTTTAATTATAATAACAAACAATATAATAGGTATTTATATGGTTATAAGGAATTACGTGAACATGAAGCTGACTCAACATCCCAAATTACAATTTTTACTGACAATCCGGAAATTGAAACAATTAAACAATATAAAGATAAATTTAGAAGAAACAGAGACCTTTCAGCATTAATATTTATTGTTGTTTATGTATTAAATTTTATTGATGCAACTGTAGATGCACATCTATATGACTTTGACATAAGCGATGATCTGTCTTTTAAAATAAGGCCTGAAGTTCTCCCGATATATACTCTGCAAAACAGCAATACAATAGGACTTACATTTAGTTTTAAATTTTAAAATGAAAAAAATGAAAACTCGAATTATATTATTATTATTATTTATCAATGCAACATTTATTTTAAATGCTCAAAGATCAAATAAACCCGGCAATGATGATTTTGATGCTTTAGCTCAACAATCTGAATATATTGATCAATTAGTGAATAATTGGTACGTGAAAAGAAGCTTAAGCGGTAATGAAAATTTTACCGGTAATGAGAATATTATAAATAATACAGAGATACCTGACTCAGTTTATATTGAAAGGCTTTTCAAAATGCCGACAATCGTTCCTATGTCATATAATGATATTGTGAAAAAATGGATTCAATTCTATACAAGAAATACTTCTACCAGAAGATATATGCTTGGTATATCTGAATACTACATGCCTTATTTTGAAGAAATTTTTGACAGATACGATTTACCGTTGGAGTTAAAATATATGTCCATTATTGAATCTGCTTTAAATCCCAGAGCAAGATCAAGATCCGGAGCTGTCGGTCTGTGGCAATTTATGTATCCGACCGGCAAAATGTACGGGCTGGAAATAAACTCATATGTTGATGAACGTATGGATGTTTTAAAATCAACTGATGCTGCAGCAAGATATCTTAGAGATATGTATAAAATTTTTGGTGATTGGAATTTATCTATTGCTGCATATAACAGCGGTGCAGGAAACGTAAAAAAAGCAATTCGCAGATCAGGCGGTAAAACTGACTATTGGGAAATTTATCCCTATCTCCCTAAAGAAACAAGAGGTTATATTCCTGCTTTTATTGCAGCTTTATACTCCATGAATTATTATAAAGAGCATAATATAATTCCTAAAAAAATTGATATGAAAATCATAACTGATACTGTTATGATTAATAAAAAACTTCACCTTAAACAAGTCGCAGAATATCTGAAAATTGATTTTGACAAACTAACAATTTTAAATCCCCAATATAAAAAACATATTATCCCGGGTCATTATAAATCCTATCCTCTAAGATTACCTTTTGAAAATATAAGTGCTTTTTTAGTTTCAGAAGATGAAATTTATAAATACAAAGACAGTATATTTTTAACAGATCAAGTTAATATAATAGAAGCTTCAAAAAATTCTCGACCATATATCAGTAATTATAATTACAATCCTCCGTCAAATAAAGGTAAAAAAAAGCTGCAATACACAATAAAATCAGGTGATACATACAGTAATATTGCTGAATGGTATGATGTATCAACTAATGATTTAAAATATTGGAATAATACAAGAAGTACGAAACTTCAAATTGGACAAAAAGTTGAAATTTGGGTTCCTGCAAGTAAATACAGTCATTACAGTAAGATTAATTCAATGAACGATAAGCAAAAAGATGAAACAAACATTCCTGGTAATAATAATAAAAATAACAGTACTAAAAAAAGCAATCTCACAAAACCGAATCCCGGAAAACATGTATTATATACAATAAAATCAGGAGATAATCTATGGTCAATTGCAAAAAATTATCCCGGTGTCTCTGCTGAAAATATTAAAAAAATTAACGGCTTTACTGATGATGATTTAAGAAGCCTAAAAATAGGTCAAAAGATAATTATTAAAAATAAATAGTTTTTTTGTATGATAGTTTTATAGTGTGATAGTTAGTTGTAATCATAATTTATAAGTATTTCAAAAAATTATTTATAAAAAACTATCACACTATTTTTACTATTAACTATAACACTGTCACACTAAATAAAAAATGACACCTAAGAAAATACTGGTTTTTATTATATCTATATTTTTCATTCTTTTATTGATCACAATTGTTTTTCCTTCAGAAGGAATAAAAATTACTGATGAATTTACTTTAAATTTCATAACATTTGAAGAACTGATAAATCCTCCGAAACAAACAAAAGTTGACATTTCAGGCATACTTAATAATACAGATATTGATGAAAACCAAACCGACAGTGCTGCTTTTGAAATAGTTAAAAACAGCAAATATGATTCGGTAATGATTGATTCTCAATACGTTTATTATGAGCCTGTTCCTATAAGAATTGATTCAGTTGTAAGGTATATTGAGTTTCCGGATAAAACCCGATCAAGTTTAAATCGTTTTTTTGAAATTCTTGCTAATATAAAAAATGAAAATAAAATAGTAAGAATTATGCATTACGGCGATTCTCAAATTGAAACAGACAGAATAACCGATTATTTCAGATACAAATTGCAAACACAATTCGGAGGCTGTGGAGCCGGCTTTGTTTCTGCCGTAAAAGCTTATGATTTTAAATCTCCTATGATACAAATTAACAGCGGAGATTGGAAACGACATACTGTTTACGGAAGAAGAGACACAACAATAAAGCACAGAAGATTCGGAATGTTAGGTAATTTTGCCAGATTTTCTCCGGTAATTACAGATACTGCAGAAACATTCATCGTGAATGAAGCAATTATGCCTAATAAAATCTTTAATTATGCAACTGTAACAATTAAGCAATCACCATATTCATTTAAACCTACAAAAAATTACAAAAGGTGTCGAATGTTCTACGGTTATAATAAAGCAGAAGTTAAGGTTAAAGTATTTTCCGATGAAGTTATGATTAGTGAAGATATACTTCCTGCAATTGAAGATTATACTAATAAAACATGGACATTTGAAACTTCACCTCAAAGTTTAAGATTTGAATTTGAAGCTGAAGACAGTCCTGAAATTTATGGTTTCTCATTAGAAGCATACTCCGGAATTAATGTTGATAATATTGCAATGAGAGGTTCAGGAGGTTTATTTTTTACAAGAATGGATCTCAATATGTTGAGTCGCATGTATCAACAGTTGAACACAAAACTTCTGATTTTACAATTCGGAGGCAATATTGTTCCGGGGCAAAGAAAAAAATATGGATGGTACAGAAAAAGTTTTTCTCGCCAATTACGCACAATAAAAAAAATAGCTCCGGATATTACAATTATAATAATCGGACTCGCAGATATGTCAATGAAAGATAAAGATGTTTACATAACATATCCAAACATACCGTTAATTAGAGATGCACTTAAACAAGCAAGTTTTGAAAATGATTGTGCTTATTGGGATATGTTTGAAGCAATGGGTGGTGAAAATTCTATGCCATCATGGGTATTCCACGACCCACCTCTCGGAGAAAAAGATTTTACACATTTTACACCGAACGGAGCCAGATATATTGCAAAAATGTTTTATAATGCATTTATGTATGAGTATAATCGGTATTTAAAGAAAAGGTAATACTTCCGGAACAATAAATCGGTAAAATAAAACAACAAATTAGCTTGTATTTTTGAATAAATACCGGTATCTTTGCCCTGTATCTTTTGATATTTCCTACAAGCATTGCCTTGTATTTTTGATTTTTTTATATCAATGTTGCCCTGTATTTTTTAAACAAACTCTATGAAACGTCTAATTGACAAATACTTATCAGATTGGAAAAAATCAAATAACAGAAAAGTATTAATGTTACGCGGTGCAAGACAAGTCGGAAAAACATATGCAGTAAGAAAACTAGGAGCAAAATTTGATTTTTTTTTAGAAGTTAATTTTGATTTAGACAAAGATATTATATATTTTTTCAACCAATCAATACAACCTCAATATTTAATTGAAAAACTGTCTGCATATTTTTCCGTTCCGATAAAATCAGGTAAAACTTTATTATTTTTAGATGAAATTCAAGAATGTGAAGAAGCAATAAAATCATTACGCTATTTTCAAGAAAAAATGCCTGAACTTCATGTGATTGCTGCCGGTTCATTGCTCGAATTTGCTTTAAGTAATCTTCCTTCCTACGGAGTAGGTCGTATAACGGCATTATTTATGTATCCTATGACATTTAATGAATTTCTTTGGGCAACAGATAAAGAAAACTTATTTAATCAAATTGAAAACTCTACTTTTGATAAGTCTGTCGCCCTACCTTTTTACAAACAATTAATTGAGATATACAAGACTTTTTGTTTAATCGGAGGAATGCCGGAAGTTGTTAAAACTTATGCAGAAAATCATGATTTAATTTTATGCAGACAAGTTATATCTGATTTAATAATTACACTCAAAGATGATTTTCGGAAATATAAAAAACGCTCACCGATTGAATGTTTAAATGAAACATTTGATTCAATTGTGTTTCAGACAGGTTCAAAATTTGTTTTTTCAAATGTTAATTCACAATTATCTTATAAACTATTACATCAATCGCTTGATTTATTGCTCATGGCAGGTTTGGCATACAAAATTTATCATACTTCTGCATCAGGTTTGCCTCTTGGTGCACAAATTAACAAAAAGAAATTTAAAATAATTTTATTTGATATCGGAATTCATCAACAGATAACAGGTACAGATATTTCGTCTTATTTAACTGCCGATAATTTTAATTCCGTAAATAAAGGAAATGTTGCCGAATTATTTGTAGGTTTGGAATTGATCGCAAATAACCGACCAAACATTAACAATCAACTTTATTATTGGCACAGAGAGAAAAAAAGCAGTAATGCTGAAATAGATTATATAATACAAAAAGGTAACACTATTTTACCTATTGAAGTAAAAGCAGGAACTAAAGGAAAAATGCAAAGCATGCACTTGTTTTTAGAAAATAAGAAAATTGATTACGGCTTACGCATTTCACTCGAAAATTTTGCAACTTACGGTAAAATTAAAACAATGCCTTTATTTGCAGTGAGTAAGTTATTAGAGCAAGGCAGTAAACATTAGGAATTTATTATTTTACAATAAGTATTAAAATGAGTTTTTAAACCTCATAAATCAGAAAAAAAAGACAATCAAAAATGAAAATGAAACATAATACTTTGTTAATATATATAATATTCAATATTACATTAACAATATCCGCACAAGACTACCCCTATTCCGAACAGGAATATAATTTCATAAGATACGACAAAAACAAGATAAATTTCCCCGGAGACAGTTCTCAATTTGAAAATTTGTTTAATAAGTTTGATAAAGTTATAAAAACCGGAGAAGGTAAAATCAATATAATTCATATAGGAGGATCGCATATTCAAGCAGGGGTTTATTCCGGAGTAGTTCGAAAAAAAATGCAAACTTTCTTTCCCGGATTAAACGGAGGCAGAGGTTTAATATTTCCATACAGAATGTCAAAAACCAATAATCCGAAAAATTATAAAATTACATGGACAGGAGAATGGGAAACTTGTCGAAATGTTGAGAAAAAAGGATGTGATCTCGGTTTATTGGGAATATCTGCAACATGTAAAGAAAAAGATGCTCATATTGAGATAAAATTAGCAGAAAATTATATTCGATATGATTTTAATTCAGTTAAGATATTTAATAAAATTGGTGAGACTTTTATGAAAGTATATCCTAAAGATATAAATTGTGTATTTACGGTTGAAGAATTTCCTGAAGAAGGATATACACAAATAATAACTGAAGATTATATTAAAGAACTGAAATTTAAATTGGTACAAACCGATACTATTCAAAAAGAATTTGTATTGTTCGGAATCAGCCTTGAAAATGATAATCCCGGCGTTGTATATAGTGATGTAGGTATAAACGGAGCAAGTATTCCGTCCTTTCTTGCTTGCAACTTATTGGAACAACATACAGAAGTTATTAATCCCGATCTCGTAATATTGTCTCTCGGAACAAATGATACCTACACAACCAACTTTAATCCGGATTTTTACAAAAGAAACTATAAAAAACTTATTCAAAGCATAAAAAGAGTTGCACCGGAAGCAGCCGTCCTCATTACTGTACCTAATGACAGTTATTACAGAAGAAGAAACCCGAACAGTAATACAGCTCTCGCTGAAAAAGCCGTTATTCAAATTGCCGAAGAATTATCTTGCGGTGTTTGGAATTTCTATAAAATAATGGGCGGATATAATTCATCTTATCTTTGGTTTAAAGAAAAATTAATGCATACAGATCTTATCCATTTTTCAAAAAAAGGTTATATCATAAAAGGAGATTTAATGTTTGAAGCTTTATTAAAAGCCTATGATAATCATATTGAAAGTTTTAACGAGTCATAAACACACTTTTTATTATCAAATAGTTTTATTAACTTTGTATAAAAGATAAAAAATAAATGACAACCATTACTATTGAAATAAATAAAAAGAAACATTTTAAACTTTTTCTTAATTTTTTAAAGAGCTTAAATTTTCCCGTTAAAATAGTCTCAACAGACTATATAGAAGACCAAAAGCAGAGCGATATAAATTCTGAAAAGGAAAAAATAAATCCTGATGAACTTTTCGGTTTATGGGAAGGAAAAGATATTACACTTGAAAAAATAAGAGAAAAAGCATGGAAAAAAATTTAGTGTTATGTGATACCAATATCTTTATTCATTGGTTCCTAAAACATCAAGAAACACATAAAATTCTCAATGAACAAATCGGCATAGAAAATATTGCAATTCCATCTATAACTTACATGGAATTATGTCAAGGAACTGACAATAAAGAGGAGTTAGAAAAACTTACAAATAATTTAAACTCTTTTCCTGTTATTCATTTTGACAGAGAAGTTTCAAAATTAGCAAATGAATTAATGCAAAGATTTTACTTAAGCCACGCAATGCAAATACCTGATGCGATTATTGCATCTACCTCTATAATATCAAACCTCCCACTATTTACATATAATAAAAAAGACTTCCGATTTATTCCAAAAATTAAATTATATTAAATTGAGTAATATATTTTTATATATTCGCACTCGTTTTTATGAATGACTTTTTAAGAAATATATTTCTTTTTAATGAAGATGCTCCGTTAATATTTACACGGTTTTATTTTTGGGCATTCTTTGCGATTGTGATGGCTTTATATTCTGTTATACATCAGAAGAAGAAGCCGAGAAATGCATATTTATTTTTAGTAAGTCTTTTTTTCTATTATAAAACAAGCGGAATATTTTTCTTATTATTAATATTCTCGACCATTGCTGATTTCTTTATCGGAAAAGGAATTTACAATTCAGAAATTAAATTAAAACGAAAACTTCTGGTAGCTTTGAGTGTAGCAATAAACCTCGGAGTTTTGGTATATTATAAATACTCCGGGTTTTTTACTGAAAGCTTTAATTATTTGCTTGGTATTGAATTAGAACCTGTTGACCTTCTTGCTAAATGGACTAATCAATTTGCAGGAACTCATTTTACGATAGATAAAATTATTTTACCTGTCGGAATTTCATTTTTCACTTTTCAAACAATAAGTTATTCGGTTGATATATACAGAAAAAAATTAAAACCGGTTAACAGTATCATTGACTTTGGATTTTATGTTTCATTTTTTCCGCAATTGGTAGCCGGTCCGATTGTCAGGGCATCAGAATTTATACCCCAATTATATAAGAAATATAACATAACAAAAGCCGAATTCGGCATAGCTGTCTTTATGATCCTAAACGGATTAATAAAAAAATTGGTTATTGCCGATTATATTGCCGTAAACTTTGTAGATCGTGTCTTTAGTAATCCTCTGACATATGGCGGATTTGAGAATCTAATGGCAATTTACGGATATTCCATCCAAGTATATTGTGACTTTTCAGGTTATACAGATGTTGCAATCGGAGTTGCTTTATTAATGGGATTCAGATTACCTGTAAACTTCAATTCACCATATAAAGCACTGCATACCGGTGAATTCTGGAAACGATGGCATATTTCTCTGTCTTCGTGGTTAAGAGATTACTTGTATATTCCGCTCGGCGGTAACAGAAAGGGAAAAGTAAGAACTAACTTTAACTTAATGCTTACTATGTTACTCGGCGGATTATGGCACGGTGCAAGTTGGCAATTTGTTATATGGGGCGGATTGAACGGAATTGGCTTAATTGTATATAAATATTGGCGAAAAATCAGCCCTTTCAAGGACAGCAAAACGTGGGCAGTTAGATTTTATGCAATATTTTTAACATTTAATTTTATTACTGTAACAAGAATTTGGTTCAGATCAGAAAGCATGCAAGCAGCAAACGGAATAATGCACCAAATATCAAATGCTTTTGATTTCTTACAGATCGGTGAGATAATTATTGCTTATAAAAATATATTTGCATTAATGTTAATTGCATTAATTATACATTGGTTGCCCGTAAATGTTAAAAATTCATATAAACAAATATTCATCAATTTTCCTCAATGGGCAAAAGCTGCTACTGTCATCATTGCCGTATTTGTTATTTGGCAAGCAAGATCTGCCGGTTTGCAACCATTTATTTATTTCCAATTTTGACTTTTGAACGTCAGCAGGACTTCAAAACGTCAGATTTTTTTAATTAGATTGAGGTAGATTGAATAGAGCTGATTTGTTAATAAAAATAAATAATCATTTAAAAATGTCATTCGAAAAAGAAAACAATTTACCCGATAAACTGATTTACACAAAAGAAGTTATAGAATTTGTAACTGTTGCTAATGAATATTGTGTGTTATTAGAAAGTTTAGAATCTTTAACACGAGAACAATTTATTAAAAGTACATATAAAATTTTGACTTTGCTTCATCTTAAATCATTAACTCTCCCAAAACCTAAAGACATATCAAACATTGAAACTGAAACTTTTATGAATGAGGCTGATTGGCATTTTATTGATAACAACATCAGTACAAAACTCGGTTCTATGGAAACATTTAATGATTTAAGAGAGCCAATAATACCTGATAATCCTGTAAACATAAGCATTTCGGAATGCTTAACAGACACTTACCAAGATTTAAAAGATTTTATACAATTATATCAAATTGGGAATGAAGATGCTGTTACAGAAGGACTGTGGGAATGCAAAAATAACTTTGAGCAAATTTGGGGTCCGAGAATTATTATTGTTATGAAAGAATTTCACAACTTATTATTCGGTAATATTGATTTATCAAATGAAGAAAATAAAAAATCTGAACAGCAATCACAGAATTCTGAAAATTGGATTAATGATATTTTTGAAAATTAACAGTTAATCATAAAGTTATCAGCATCGTTTGAAGCCGGAAATTTCTTTCGAAATATCAGAAGTGCATTATAATTTAATTCAATAGTTTCAATACCTTCTTTAAAAGGTTCAAAACCACATATAACATTACCTTTTGGATCAATAATTAAAGAATCTCCTGAATGTGCAATTCCGTTACCGTCATCCCCTACTCTGTTAACTGCTATCACATATGCCTGATTTTCAATTGCTCTGGCAAATAATAGTGTTTTCCACGCTTCAATTCTTGCTTCAGGCCAATTGGCAACATATATAAGAATATCATAATCATTTTTATTTCTGCTCCAAACGGGGAAACGTAGATCATAACATATAAGAGGCTTTATTTTCCAATCTTTCAAATTTGTAATTAATTGTTTTTCTCCTTGTGCGTAATATTTATCTTCTCCGGCAAATGAAAATAGATGTCTTTTATTATAAATATCATAAGTTCCGTCGGGTTTCATCCAAATTAAACTATTATAAAAGCTTCCTTTCTCTTCTCTTATAATGCTGCCGGTTATAACAGTATTCTTCATTAGAGCATGCTCTGAAAGCCACTTAATTTGTAGATTTGCAAACTTTGCAAACTTATTGGGTTTCATTGAGAATCCGGTTGCAAACATTTCCGGAAGAACAATTAAATCAGTTTCTTCTTTTAATGATTTAATCTTTTCCGAAAAACATTGTAAATTTTCTTCAATATTCTCCCAAATCAAATTTGCTTGAATTATTGTTACTTTTAAATTCATCTTTCTAAAAAATATTCTGTTCCTCTTAGACTTTCCAAGTTTTAAAAACTTGGAAAGTCTATTATATTTCAAACTTCCCTTTATACAATCCTTCCATACCTTTATAATGCTCTTTTATTGCCTTAATATCCTTTTCCATATTTCCTGTAATTTTAAATTCACCGATAAACCCGGCTGTTTTGGATTTAAAATCAGAAAGAGTAAGATATATAGGCACATTTGCTGCTTGAGCAATTCTGTAAAAACCGGTTTTCCAATTCGGATTAGGAGAACGAGTTCCTTCCGGAGTTATTGCTAATATCATTTTTTCAGTTTTTTTATATTCATCAGCCATTTGATTTACAATACCACCCGGATATTTTCTGTTAATCGGAACAGCTCCCCAAAGCCTTAATAATATCCCCATAGGAAAAAAGAAAAATTCCTTTTTAATCATGATCTTAGGTTTCATTTCAAATGCCCAATTATACATCTTGCCCCAAATCATATCCCATAAACTTGTATGTGGTGCAAGAACACAAACGTACTTTGGTACATCAGGAACTTCTCCGACTAATTTCCAACCAATTATTTTAAAAAAAGATTTTCCGATAAATTTTGATACAGCTCCCATATTTTTATAAACCAATAACTTCTTAACTCATTAAACTAAATTTTCAACAAAAAAAGCTTATCATTTAATTTAATAATTGATTTTCTTTAATTAGTAATTTTTGTCAGTTCTAAACTTTCAGCTGACAAATATAATAGATTTATCATATTTTAGTATCTTTGAATAATTCAATTAAGTTTTTAAATAAAATGCTCAATTCTCATTCTCCGATAATAATTTCTGCAAGCAGAGCAACAGATATTCCTGCTTTGTACGGTGATTGGTTTATTAACAGACTAAAAGAAGGATATGTAATAAGGCAAAATCCGTTTAACGGTAAAAAATATAAAATTTCATTTAATAAAACACAATTGATCGTTTTTTGGACTAAAAATCCGGAACCGTTTTTTGATAAATTAGAATATTTAAATAAATACTATCCTAATTATTATTTTCAATTTACTTTAAACGACTACGGCAAGAATATTGAAACAAATCTCCCGAATTTAAATAAACGGATTGATACATTTATTGAATTATCAGAAAAAATCGGAAAAGAAAAAGTTATATGGAGATTTGATCCTTTACTTCTTACTGATAATATATATATTGATGATTTAATAAATAAAATTGACGGCATAGCCGAAAAAATACATAATTATACTAACAAATTAGTATTTAGTTTTATTAATATTGAACAATACAAGAAAGTTCAATGGAAAATAAAAAAATCAGGAAATAATATTTATGAATTTAATAATGATAAAAAAGAAGAATTTGTAAAAAGGCTTGCAAAATTAAACCGAAAATATAATTTTGAATTGGCAACTTGTGCAGAGAATATTGACTTTACAGACTACGGTATCTGTAAAAATAAATGTATTGATGATAATCTGATTAAAAAACTTTTCTCCGAAAATGAAGCATTAATGAATATGATTAATCAAAAAAGAAATTTAAAAGACAAGGGTCAAAGAAAAGAATGCAGATGTATCATAAGTAAAGATATTGGTCAATATAATACTTGTACACATTCATGCGTTTATTGTTATGCAGTAAGTTCAAAAAAATCAGCATTAAAAAATTATCAAAAATATTTATCCGGTTAAGAACATAATCTAATATGAAGATTAAATTACTTTTACTAATTATTTCAATTCTGTCTGTATCTGATACTACTGTTGAACATCCTGTCCATATATCAGTAACAAATCTGGAATATTCAGAAAGCAATCAAGAATTTGATTTGTTAATAAGGGTCTTTACAGACGATTTTGAAGCAGTTATAAATAAAGATCAAAAGATAAATATTAAACTTAAAGAAAATACAATCTTAAAAAATCGTAGATTTATTGATCGTTATATTCACAACAATCTTAAAATTTATTTTAATAATAAAAATGTTACAAACAAATTAATTTCATACAAGACAGGATTAAATGAAGATGATAATACATGCGAAATATTCTATAAATTTAAAAATAAAATTCCAAAAAAAGTTAAAGTTGTTAACACTTTATTTAAGGGTTTTTTCAGAGACCAAAAAAATTTATTTATCTTTACTTGCAAAAACACACAAAAAGCTGTTAAATTTGACAGATCAAAAATACAAAGTGAATTTATCGTAAAATGAAGAACTTAATCATTATAATATTTTCTTTTTTATCTCTGCAAGTATTTGCTACTCACAACAGAGCAGGTGAAATTACTTATGAATACATTTCAGGCAATACATACAGGATTACTTTAATTACTTATACATATACTCCCAGTGCAGCAAATGAATCTCGAGATTATTTAACGATGCAATGGGGTGATGATACACAATCTGAAATTCAAAGGATAAGTATTGAATATTTACCTGATGAAATTCAAAAAAACACATATATCGGAACACACACTTTTCCCGGAACAGGAGTTTATCAAATGGTAATGTCAGACCCCAACAGAAACGAAGGTATTGTTAATATTCCTGAATCTGTAACAGTAGTTTTTACTATTAAAACAACACTTAAAATAGACCCTGAGATAGGTCCGAATAATACTCCTGTAATGCTAAATCCTCCTATTGACAAAGCAGCTCTATATCAAAGGTTTATTCACAACCCAAATGCATATGACCCTGACGGAGACAGCATTTCATATAAGTTAACAGTTTGTCTGGGAAATAACGGACTTCCTATACCCGGTTATACTTTCCCGGAAGCCGATAATGAGTTATATGTTGATGAAATAACAGGTGACTTTGTTTGGGATGCACCTGTTCAAATAGGAGAATACAATGTAGCAATGGAAATTGAAGAATGGCGTAACGGTATTAAAATCGGCAGTATTATAAGAGATATGCAAATTGAAGTTGAAGAAACTGATAATAACCCGCCGACTATAGCAAGTTTACCTGATTATTGTATTACAGCCGGAGATACTTTAATTTTCACTGTAACTGCAACTGATCCTGACGGTGATAATATTACATTAACTGCTTCAGGCGGTCCTTTTGAATTTGACAACAACCCTGCACAATTTCCCGAAGTGTTCGGATCCTCTCCATTAACCGGCACTTTTGAGTGGAATACGCTCTGCGAACATATTCGTCAACAACCATATAGTGTATTATTCCGGGCAGAAGACGATAATCCGGAAGTCGGTTTAACTGATTATGAAAATGTAATGATAGAAGTTGTAGCTCCTGCACCTGAAAATCTTAATGTTAATCCAACTTCTAATTCGGTTATACTAAATTGGGATTATTATCAATGTCAAAATGCTGAAGGATTCAAAATATACAGGAGAAACGGCTCTTTTCCTTACACACCCGGTGATTGTGAGACCGGTATTCCGGCAGGTTCCGGATATATACTTGCAGGTACAGTCAATAATCCGGCAGCTGTAAGTTTTACGGATAATAATAACGGTATCGGATTAGCTCAAGGTTACGAATATTGTTATAGAATTATTGCATATTTTTTAGATAATGCTGAAAGCTATGTATCAAATGAAGCCTGTACCGAACTTATAAAAGCAGCACCTGTTATAACAGAGACTTCCGTAAATTATACAGATTTGCAAAACGGCAGTATTCATTTAACATGGATGCAACCGACAGAATTTGATACCGGAATATATCCCGGACCATATAAATATGTTGTTGAATCTAACGAAGGACAGGTTTGGGAAAACTTCTCAAATCCGATTGACATCTTCGGAATAACAGATACAACATATACTGACACGTTAATTAACACGCAAGACTCATCTTGGTCTTATAAAGTTACTTTATTCAGCCAAAACGGAAGCAATTGGGAACAAGTAGGAAGCCCTTCACACAGTTCATCTGTTTTTATTGAAGGAATTCCCGGAGACAGAAAAATGACTGTTATAATAAACGATAATACACCATGGACTAACAAGCAATACGTTATTTACAGAAAAAATTCTGATGAAAATTGCAATTCAAATACATTATCTTATGACTCAATAACAGCAACTTCATCTTTAGAATATACTGATCGTAATTTGAAAAATGATACAAGTTATTGGTACGTAGTAAAAAGCATAGGCGAATATGATTTAGATTTTATTCCGAAACCTTTAATAAATTTCTCTCAAGAAGCTTGTCTTACTCCACAGGACACAACACCTCCTTGTCCTGTAAGTTTAACACTTGAAACAGACTGTGACCTTTTTCAAAATTATCTGTATTGGACAATCAATCTTTCATGTGCTCCTGATATTGATAACTTTTTAATTTTTTATTCCGACAGTTATACCGGAGAATTTCAACTTATAGATACTATTTATGATAATGAAGTAAGAGCATACATTCACGCTCCGACTGAATCACTTGGTGCATGCTATGTAGTTTCGGTACAGGATTCGGCAGGAAATTATACAAGTCCAGATCAATTAACAAGAGTTTGTATTGACGAATGTTACTATTATGAATTGCCTAATGTATTTACGCCAAACGGCGACGGCATTAACGACCTTTTTATACCATACCCGTATAAATTTGTTGAAAAAATTGATATGACTATCTATAACAGATGGGGGAATCCTGTTTTTGAAACCGAAGATCCGGATATTAATTGGGGCGGAATTGATTTTGAAAGCAATAAGACGGTATCTGACGGAGTATATTATTATGTATGTGATGTATATGAAAGAAGATTATCCGGAATTGAAGTAAGAAATATTGCAGGTTTTATCAGAATTTTCGCAAATACCGGAAACACCGGAAAAGAATAATTACAGTTCATTCGGATTTGTAATCTGAATGTAATAATTATAAAATATAAATAAACATATGAAAATAACTGTCATACTGCTATTCAGCTTTTTATATATAAACACAATGTCCCAAATATCGACAGATGATTTATATATGAACGCAATTGTTTTGTCAAAAAACGGTGATAATGAAAAAGCAATTGAAGCATTAAACAAAGCAAAAATATCTGATAATTCTAATGAGAAGATATTTTTCTTACTGGGAGAATGTTATTATAATAATTTTGAATATAAAACAGCAGCAGATAATTTTAAAAAATCCTATAAATTAAAAAACAGCAATGCATTATATAAAATTGCTGAATGTTATTCACAATTAGGTGAAGCATATAAATCTGTTGAATATTTAAAATTATATTTAGAGACAAAAGATAAACTGTTAAAATCTGAAATCAGATCAAACAAAGCTTTCAGGAATATTGAAGATTCAAAAGCTTGGATAAATTTATGGAAAGAAAAACATTACAATAATTATGAAAAAAAGTTAGATGAAGCAAAATATCTCATAAGTAAAGAAGATTATGCTGATGCTTTCAATATTCTTGATAAATTATTGATTAAAAACAATAAAAGATACAGGGCGCTCGAAATGAGAGGAAATCTTTTGAATTATACCTCCGATTATAAAAATGCCGCTAAAGATTACCTTGCTGCTTCCGACATTAAGAAAAAAAATATAAGATACAAAATTAAAGCAGCTGATGCTTGGTTCAAAGCCGAAAAATATAAAAAGTCTTTTGAACTTTA
>JAUVIG010000605.1 GCA_030592825.1 Chlorobiota bacterium
AATATATGTACCGCTTGGTAAATTTTGTGTATTTATTTCTGTTATGCTTTGGGTAATTCTTTGTTGAAGTACAAGTTTTCCTGAAATGTCATACATTGTAAATTCACCGCCTATGCGTTGCACTGCTGTTCTTATGTTTAATTGCTCGTTGCCGGGGTTGGGGTACAGGATTAGTTCGTGTGCTGTTACATTTGCCGGTTCTTCGTCTGTTCCGGAAATATTTCCGTTATTGTCCGTTTTAATTATTACTGCATGCATTCTCTTATTGTTCAATTTTATACCCAGAAGTAAACAACCACTGTCTTCGGTTGCAAGTATGCTGTTAAAACCATATTCATTTTCTATAGTATAAAACTTTTCCCACAGTATATTTAATTCGGAATCAAGTTTGGCAAGTCCATATCCGGTAAAAAGATCCCAATTTGCAATAAAAATTTCGTTTTCATTTAAAACACTCAATCCTTCACGTTTAGCCGAAAATTCCTGATAATCATATCCGAAACTTGTGTTGTGCAGAACATTAAATGATGTATCTAAAACTGTTACGTTCATTTGGACTTGCAAATCAATTCCTGCAAATATAAATGTGCTGTCGGTTATAAATTCTAAATAGGTTTTCTCGTCCAACAATATTCCCATATTTGGTATGTCGGGAATATCAGCAGTATCAAAAGTAGAATCGCAAGATAAATCGTTATAATTTAATTTACTGATGGTCATATATAAATCTTCGAATCCCATTCCGGTCATAAATATATGTCCGTCATTCGTTATTTCAAGATCATATATCTTTCCATAAAGCTGTTGAAAATCTATACTGTCTCCCTCACTTGTCATTTTGTACATATAATAATAGGCTGTATAGTTATCAATTGAACGACATTTACCAAAACATAACAACTCATTGCCATTTTTTCTAACATCCATTTCAGTTTGAATGAATAAAGTATCAGTCGGAAATTTAATTCTAAATTCATTTATTTCATTAAGGTCATAGTCATATTCCGTAAAAATAATATCTCTAACACTATAAACCGAGGTATCTTTCCATATATATGTTAAGGTCATAAATTTATTATCTCCGGTTTTAAAAAGATCATTTATCATCAAGAGTGAATCTTTTATTGATATTTCTTTCTCAATAATAATCTCCCCTGTCTCTGAAAGTTTTGTTAAATATGCTCCGCCAATGCTGTCAGTATATAAATATTTTGCACCCCCTAATATGTATGAATGATCATCCGTTTCAATCGCTTTTTTAAATTCAATATAAGTTGAGTCTGTACCTAATTCTATCCGGAAAAAGTTTTGAGAAACGCTGTAAAAAGGGTATAAAAAAATAAAAAATAGTATTATTGTATATTTCATCAATTTAATATTTATTTTTAATAATACCTGCTGTTTAATAAAACAACAGGTATTGAAATTTTCTAATTTTGATTTTGTTCTTTTATATGCGGAATTCCGGAATAAACATACATCCTGTGGCTAATCCAATATGTGTATGGTCCCGGCCAAGTTGTATTATCATCTTGATTATAATGTTGATATATACTCCAACTTGTAACATGCCTTCCAGGGTCGGCATATTCATCTTTTATTACGTTTAAACCTCTGTTTGTTTCAGATGCATGATAATTTCCGTAAATTTCTTCTACACAGGAATATATTTGACAAGATGAAAGCGGAACCTCACTTTCAACAGTTGCATTAAACATCTCTATGCCATTTTCACCTCTTAAATCATAACACCAATCACAATGGTATTCATTCCATTCAGGTAATTCACCATCAGGTATGCTGTAAAAAATACCTTCCCAATGTATGTCAGTATAATAAACATCACCATAAACAGCTCTGTTACGTGATAACCATTTATTTATTTCATCCATCAAATCTTTTCCCGCAATGGTTTGACTACAATTGCCCATATCACAAGCCCAGTACCAATCATCATTAATATCCCATAAAGTTTTGTTCGATTTATTCCCGGAACCGGCAAATCTTATAAAAAATCGAGCAGTCAGTAAACCTTCATCAATATCAACATCTATTGAATTAAAGAATTTAATTTCATAATCAAAACCATCTAATAAAGTTTGCATATCACTGACAATTGATAAATAAGAATCAGTAATATCTCCGAAATTAATTAAATTGTTATTAACTTCAATTTCATAAGTAATGCTGTCAAAATTAGATTCAAAGTTTAAACCGTCTCCGATAATTTCATCGGTAACTACACAATACGTATAAATCAAAGCCGCCTCAATATTCCAAACTGCTTCTTCAATACTCATGGTTTCGTCGGATTTGTTTCCGCTTTTCATTTTAGCTTTAAAGTTAAGAATCTTTTGTTCCGTAGGATCAACTGCTTTTTCCTC
>JAUVIG010000569.1 GCA_030592825.1 Chlorobiota bacterium
CGAGAATGTTGTGGGCAAAAATTGTGAAGCAATTCAATCCGAAAAATCCGAAGTCTATGGCATTACGAACTCACAGCCAAACATCAGGATGGAGCTTAACGGAGCAGGATCCTTTTAACAATATTGCCAGAACTTGTATTGAAGCAACAGCAGCCGTATTAGGACACACTCAATCTCTACATACCAATGCTTTAGATGAAGCCATTGCTTTACCAACGGATTTTTCAGCAAGAATTGCTCGAAACACCCAAATATATTTGCAAGAAGAAACAGGAATCACAAAAACGGTTGATCCTTGGGCAGGTTCCTATTATGTTGAGAAATTGACGCATGAAATCGCACATAAAGCTTGGAAATTAATTGAAGAAGTTGAAGAACTCGGCGGTATGGCAAAAGCAATTGAAACCGGTATTCCTAAAATGAAAATTGAAGAAGCATCAGCCCGAAAACAAGCAAGAATTGACAGCAGAAAAGATACGATTGTAGGTATCAATAAATACAAACTTGAAAAAGAAGAACCGCTTGATATTCTCGAAGTTGATAATACTGCAGTCAGAAAAGCTCAAATTGAACGTTTAAAAAAACTGAAAGCAGAAAGAAATAATGAGGAAGTTCAAAAAGCATTAGATGCAATTACCGAATCAATGAAAACAGGTAAAGGTAATTTGCTTGAATTATCAGTAGACGCTGCCCAGAAACGAGCAAGTCTCGGTGAGATTTCTTCCGCAATAGAAAAAGTTGCCGGCAGATACAAAGCTGTTATTCGCTCAATTTCAGGAGTTTATTCATCAGAATCAAAAAATGACATGAGTTTTGAAAAAGCAAAAGAATTAGCAGATAAGTTTGCTGAACAGGAAGGCCGCAGACCCAGAATAATGATAGCAAAAATGGGACAAGACGGCCATGATCGAGGAGCAAAAGTTGTTGCAACCGGTTATGCTGACATAGGCTTTGACGTGGATATCGGACCGCTTTTCCAAACTCCTGCCGAATCAGCAAAACAAGCAGTAGAAAATGATGTTCATATTCTCGGCGTATCAAGTCTCGCTGCCGGACACAAAACTCTTGTTCCGCAAGTTATTGCAGAACTTAAAAAGTTGGGGCGTGAAGATATTATGATCATTTGCGGAGGTGTTATTCCTCATCAAGATTATCAATTCTTGTATGATGCGGGCGTTGTCGGTATTTTCGGCCCGGGTTCATCCGTTTCGGAAGCTGCTGTTCAGATTTTGGAGATATTGTTGGATTAGAAATAGAAAATTTAAATATGGAAACCATACCCCCTCTCATTATCAATGCTTTATTTCATTAGCTTGAATGGGCAGATGTTTGATTTTGATAACAATTCAGAGAAAGCAATTAAAATCTATAATGAAGGAGTTTTAGCATTAAATGATGAGATTGATTATGATAAAGTAATACTTACTAATCAGCATCTGTTCAGTTATTTACTCAAATAAAATCACTTGCCTATATTATTCCTGTAATTTATAAAAGTGTGTTATCTATTCCTTCACAATCTTAGCTGTAAACACCTCATCTTCTGTTTGAATTCTGATAATGTATATGTCGCTGTTAAATGCAGATAAATCAATTTGAGATTTACTGTTAATTGATGTTTGATTAAGATATACTTCCTTGCCTGTGATATCGGTAATTATTAACAAGCCTGTATGGTTTTGAAAACCCGGCAGGTTAATTATACCGCTTGTAGGATTAGGATAAATTGAAATGCCTAAGTCTGATAAATTTGCAATTCCGACAGATATCGAAAGAATAGCATCATCGCTTGTAACTACACCGCAATCGCCTGTAACTACACAATCATAAATACCGGCATCTGCATTTGAAACATTTGTTATTGTTAGTTCGTTTGTTAATGAACCGCTTATGTTTCCGCTGTCTGTTAAATCAAGCTCGTCTTTCCTCCATTGATATGTTATAGTACCTGTTCCGGGTGCTTCTACTGTGAAAGTAACATCATTTCCTTCCGGAATATCTTCTTGCGAAACAGGTTGTGTTGTTATTTCTGTTGCCGGATTAATTGTTACTTCTGCATTATCGCTTGTTACAGTTCCGCAATCATCGGAAACAGAACAAGTATATGTACCGGAATTTGCAGGGACAGTAATAATAGTATAAGTTGAATTTGTTGCACCGCCTATTGCAGAACCTTCAAAATACCATTGATAAGTTAAAGATCCTGTTCCGGTTACTTCAACTTCCAAAATAATATCTTCATCACCTTCGCAAGCTGTTGTGTTTGCAACCGGTTGTGTTGTAATTGTTATTGAGAAAAGACCACCGTCAGTAATTATCCAGTTATTTGGAGCATTTGTAAGTATATTCCTTGCATCTTCTCCAAGGCAACTGTATTGGCTGTTACCTCCATGAAAATTAACACCCGTTTGTAATGTTAAAGCAGACCATCCGTTAAGTAAAGCATCATAATTTGACACCAATAAAGTTGCTCCGTCAAACATATAACTCATATCAGTAACACTGCTTACATCCCAAGTACTGATATCTTGATTAAATGAAGAGGCAAGCTCAAACATATAACTCATATCAGTAACACTGCTTACATCCCAATTGCCGATATCTTGATTAAATGAAGAGCCATAACAACGAAACATATAACTCATATCAGTAACACTGCTTACATCCCAATTGCCGATATCTTGATTAA
>JAUVIG010000140.1 GCA_030592825.1 Chlorobiota bacterium
CAATTCTGTTTTGATGCACAGAATGAGAACTGATTTCGGCAAAACAATATTCACAACCGGCTTTTGCCATTTCATTCAATAAATAATTAAATGAAAGAGCATCAGGAGTTGTATAATCAGCTTTATATTCTTTATTGTTTATGTAATTTGTTACAGTTGATATTAAACCTGCTTTTTTCCCGAGTGATAAAAACAGTTTATACAATAATGTTGCAACAGTAGTTTTACCGTTAGTTCCTGTTATACCGATTAATTTTAGTTTTGAAGACGGATTTTCGTAAAAATTTGATGCAATTACACCAAGCGAATATGATGAATTTTCTGTTTTTATAACAGTTATATTTTCAATTGTCGGAATATCATTTTGTATCAGTACGGCAACAGCACCGTTTTCAATTGCTTTATTTATGTAATCATGGCCATCAACATTTACTCCGGCCACGGCAACAAACAGGTGGCCTGCTTGAGTTTTGCGTGAATCGAAACTGATTCCGGATATAATAATATCTGCGGAACCTGAAATGATTTCGTGTTTAATGTTTTTGCATATATGTTTAATGGTTTTTTGCATTTGTTATCTTAATTCAATTAGAACACTTGTTCCTTTTTTTACATTTGTACCGGCTTCAACCGATTGATTTAAAACAAAACCTTTTCCTCTCAAAATTGGTTTTAAACCCATTTTTTCAATAATATATATTGCATCTCTCGCTCCCATAAATTTCAGGTCGGGCATTACAGTCGATTCAAAGTTCATATTATGATATACAACCATATCTTTTTGAGTTTCTGTTGATATCCACTCTGAATTTGTATTATTGTTTGTCGGAATAAGTACTGTTGCGAAAATTCTGTTCAGATCATTTTGAAAACCGTTTTTAGAATACGGGATTGCTGAATTGCTGTTAATATTTGTTTTTACAGGCGGATTAATATCACTGTCTTTTGAAAATATTTTATCAGCAATTTTTTTGAAAATCGGAGCAGCTGCTAATGCACCGTAATAATCTTTTTGTGGTTTATTTATAACAACAATAATTGAATATTTTGGTCTGTCGGACGGGAAATAACCGACAAATGATGCTCTGTATTTTTCCGTATGTCTTTTTTGTTTAATATCGTAATGCTCTGTTGTTCCCGTTTTACCTGATATTTTATATTTATTAGTGTTGATATCACTTGCAGTTCCTTTTACAACTACATCTCTTAATATTTGTTGAGCCTTTAGTAATGTAGATTTTGAACAAATCATGGAATTTGAAATTTCAGGCTCAAATTCTTTTAATATAATACCGTTTTTTTCTAATCTTTTTACGATTCTCGGTTTCATCATAACACCGTCATTAGCAACTGCATTATAGAATGTCAATAATTGCAATGGTGATATCTTTACTTCATATCCGTGTGCTATCATACCCGGAGAGGATTTTGCCCATAAATTACGATAATCCGGATTATTAATGAACGGTTTATGCTCTCCGTATATATCAACACCTGATACTTCACCAATTCCGATTGCATTTAATTGCTTTAGAAATCTTTCAATTCGTCCTTTTTTAACATAATTATCATCAATAATTTTAAGCATACCTACATTGGATGATTTAGAAAAAACCTTCCAAACCGGAATAGTTCCGTAACTTGCATTTCCGGCATCATCAACCGGAACACCATGATACATAATATGACCGTTACCTGTTTTAATATAATCATCAAGATCAACATAACCGTCTTCCAAAACAGCCATTAATACCGGGAGTTTAAAAGTTGATCCGGGTGCAAGGTTTTCGCCAACAGCATAATTAAGAACTTCCGCAAATGTGTTATCTTTATGTCTTTTAAGATTTGCAACAGCTTTAATATATCCGGTTTCTACTTCCATAACTACTACAGAACCATAATCTGCTTTTAAATTGGTTAATTGTTTTCTTAAAATATCATCTGCATAATCTTGTAAGTCGATATCAATCGTTGTTATAAGATCAACACCATGTTCAGTTTCCAATACCTCGCCTCCTTTAATATTTCTCCAATTTCCGCCGCCTATTTTTTGCATATATGATTTGCCTGCCCTTCCTCCCAGTTCGCGATTATATGTATATTCAAGACCTGCTTTTCCTTGTATCAAGCCGGTTTTTTTATCTTCTCCCAAAAAGCCGATGGTTCTTCTGAGCAAACCGGCAAAGGGTCTTTTTCTCAGGGTAGTTCTTTTACTAATAAAGCCACCCTTATTCGAACTTAAATTGAATAGAGGGAATTCTTTTATTATAACAAATTCGTCATAAGTGAGTTTATTTGCAATTTTTAAATACCCGACAGAATTTTTTCGAGCTTTTTTCAAGTATAATTTATACTCGTTTTGTGTTTTGTCTTTTAAAAAGTGAGACAGATAATATGATAATGAATCAATGTTTTTATTAAATAACTTATCAGTTAAACCTCCTGCCCTTGTGTCCATTCTGATGTCGAAATAACTTACTGAAGTTGCAAGGATTTTTCCGTTTTCATCGTAAATATTACCTCTGTCAGGCACATCTTCTTTTAAATCAACAGCAATTTCATTTATTTTTTTTTGCCATTGGTCTTTCTCCAAAAACATGATCTGAAAAAGTTTAATAAATAAGTAGAGAATAAAAATAAGAAGCAACACATAGACAAGTGCTGTTCTGGCAATTATTTTCTCTCTAATATTTGGTGTTTTTTCAGAAGACATTTCTTCTTTATATTATGCTGTTATATTTAATTTTGAGTAAATCTATTAGTTAATTCACCTCATTTTTTATTTTATAAGTTTACAGTCCACAGTAGGCAGTATGCAGATACAAAACTGCATACTGCCTACTGTGGACTTTTTACATACTGTCTTCATAATTCCCGACTTTATCATATTTTATGGGAACTCCCCAAAAACTTATTTAATAACAATAACTTTCAGCGGTTTCTCCGGTAATCTTAATCCCATATTTATAATTGTACTGTCTGATGCAACTTTTCGTTCTGTTCCGAGAACCATTAATTTTGTTTGAATTTTGGTATATTCAGAATGTAATATTTCAACTTTTTCGTTCAATACTTTCTTTTCTAATATAAGTTCTTCAGCTCTGTATCTGTTATAAATTAAGATAATAATCAAAGCTGTTACAAACAATATATAATACATGCTTTTAGCTTTGATTTCCGTTCCCAGCCAATTTCCTGTTATAATATTTTTAATGATATTCTTGTTTTGGTTCATCCGTAAAATCTGTATTTTTGCTTCTTACATAAACAATTAATGCTTTAATGACCCTAAATGCTGTAATGTTTTGCGTTATTTTATGCCATTATTGTATATTATAAATACCAAAACAAAACCTTTATATTTATTAAAGCATTTAAGCATTTTATCATTGAAGCATTTATATATGTTCCGCTGAACTTGTGTCAATATTACATATTATAAAAATTCACATTATCCTTATACCCTCTTCAAATCTTTTCAGCAATCCTTAATTTTGCACTTCTTGCTCGATTATTAATTTTTATTTCTTCTTCTTCAGGCACTATTATTTTTCCGCTAACTTCATTAAAATCATTATATTGCTTTCCGTATATATCAGTAATTACATTTCCTTCAAAATTGTTATACTTAAAATAATTTTTTACCAATCTGTCTTCCAAAGAATGATAACTGATTACAACTAATCTTCCTCCTTTTTTCAAAGCCTTTGCACTTTGGGTTATTAAAATTTTTAACGTATCAAGTTCTTTATTTGTCTCAATTCTTAATGCTTGATAAACTTTTGCCAGTATCTTGAATTCTTTATTTGTTTTTATAGTTTGAGTAATAATTTTGTTAAGTTGATTCAAATCATTAATTTCTCTGTTCTTTACAATTGCTGCAGATAATTTAAATGCACTTTTCAGCTCGCCGTATGTTTTTAAAATGAAGTATAATTGTTCTTCACTGTAATTATTCAATATATCAAGAGCAGTTGATTTCGCATATTTATTCATTCTCATATCCGGTATTCCTCCTAATCTGAAAGAAAATCCCCTCTCTTGATCATTAAACTGATGAGAAGATACTCCAAGATCAGCTAAAATTCCGTCAACCTTGCTAAATCCTGAATATTTCAGAAAATTCAATAAGTATTTAAAATTAGCTTGAAAAAAAATGAATTTATTTTTATACCTTTTATCTGATTTTAATTTTTCAACATTTTTTTTTACGTCAATATCTTGATCAAATGCTATTAATTTGCCGGTTTTTAATTTTTTTAAAATTTTTTCTGAATGCCCTCCTCCTCCAAAAGTTACATCAACGTAAATACCGTCAGGCTTAATGTTTAATCCTTCAACAGACTTATTTAGCAATACGGGAATATGATACTCATTATTCATTGATTGAGGCTGCCTTAAGTAAAATATTTATATTGTATTAAAGATCAGGCAAATCACCGCCCATAATTTCCTCTGCTAATTTTGCCAGTTCATCCGGTCCCAATTCTTTGCTTTTATAGTTTTCTGTTGCCCACAGTTCAATTCTTTTATCTTGAGCCAACATATATACATCTTTATTAATTTCAGCATATTCCAGTAATCTTGAAGGGATCAAAATTCTATTGTTAGAATCAAGTTTTAATTCAGCTGTTCCTTTATAGAATTCTCTTAAAAAAGTTGCATGTTTAGGATTAAATGTATTTGTTTTTGCACGAATAATTTTTGTTTGCCGATCCCATTCTTCTAATGTGTATATAATTAAGCACTTCTCATAAACATCGGTTTTTACAACAAATTTTTCGGAGGATCCTGTGGGCATCTGCTTAAGAAAAGCAGAAGGAAAAGAAATTCTTCCCTTTGAATCAATTTTTACCGTATAATCACCTATAAAACTTGTCATTAAAAAAACTTGTTTTCAATTAACCTACAAATATAATACAATTATACCACTTTGCCCCACTTTTATGCACATAATCCCACAAGTATTTAAAAGATATTTTTTAACAGCCAACGAACAGCCTGTATTTCAGGGCAATACAAAACAACTGAAATGTTGCAGTCATTTTAGTAAAATCAGAATTTTTACAACACTAAATCTTATTAATTAATAATAAAAAAGCAAATTTGGATTTTTTTGTTGTTTTTTTATTTAAATTTGACGTTTGCCAAAAATATACGATAATTACCGCATATGAAAGATATTATTTCGGCAGTTGACAAAAAACTATTGGAAGCTGAATTAACTGATGATAAATTTATGCGCATGACAAACTTCGGTGATAATGCCATTTATGTTTGTACGGCACATGATTCACCAAATGTTATGAGGGAAGTTGGTCGTTTAAGAGAATTTGCTTTCAGAAAAGCAGGAGGGGGTACGGGAAAAGTTGTTGATATTGACAGTTACGATACAGCTGAAACACCATATAAGCAATTGATTGTTTGGGATCCTGAAGATAAAGAAATTACGGGAGGATATCGATTTATTGATTTGAATGAATTATCAAAAGAAAAACTCCCAAATCTTAAACTTGCCACACAGGGTCTTTTACATTTTTCGGGAAAATTTATAAAAGATTATCTGCCTTATACAATTGAATTAGGACGTTCGTTTGTACAACCTAATTTTCAATCGGGCAGTTTTTTCAGAAAAACATTATTTGCTTTGGATAATTTATGGGACGGACTAGGAGCTTTATTAATTAAAAATCCGGATGTTAAATTTTTTTTCGGTAAAGTAACCATGTATAATCATTTTGATAAATTTGCAAGAGATTTGATTCTATATTTCATGAATCATCATTTTAAAGATGAAGAAAAACTTGTATATCCTATAGAACCCCTTAAATATCACCACAATGTAAAAGAACTTGAAAAATATTTTTTGGGACATGATTATGATGAAAATAAAAAAATATTGTCAAAAGAAGTAAGAGCAAGAGGAGAAAATATTCCGCCCTTGATTAATTCATATATGAGTATTTCAAGAACAATGAAATGCTTCGGAACGTCAATTAACATGAATTTCGGCGATGTTGAAGAAACAGGAATATTAATTACGGTTAATGATATTTATGACAGCAAAAAAAGAAGGCATTTAATGATTTAAGGTAAGCTTAACAGATGTTTTTTTAATGAACACTTTTCAGGCCATCATGTATAACAAAATTATTTTCGGATGAAACATATCCGGTTAGTCATCTTTTTATTATTTACTTCTTATATTTCTGTTTATTCTCAGGAATATGATCCTTATACTTATCAAGATATTGAACAAAAACCGAATTTAAGTGAAAAAATTTTTTTCGGTGGCGGCTTTGGATTACAATTCGGAACTTTTACAATGATTAAACTAACTCCTGAAATTGGTTACAGACCGGCTGAAATGTTTGAATTCGGTATCGGAGCCTATTATATATATTCTAAAAATTTTTATTATAATTTTTCTGATCATGTTTACGGAGGAAATGCTTTCGGTCGATTATACGTTTGTCAAAATTTTTATATTCAAGGAGAATATGAGATGTTAAATATCGCTGATTTTGATTATACAACAGGTTATTATACAGGCAAAAGAATATTTATTACCGGAATATTGGGAGGTATAGGATACAGGCAAAAGATCGGAAAACGTACGGCAATACTTACTTCTGTGTTATACAACTTTACAATTTCTCCAAAAACACCCTACAATAATCCGGTATTCAGAGTAAGTTTAATCTTTTAGAACAGATCAAATTTTCCGGATGCAATCCAATAAATAAAGATTACAAAGGCAACGAAGAAAAAAGTCAAGGCATACTTATTAATTCGTTGTGCTTTTCTTTCGTTAAAGCTTTCCTTTAAACTTATCAAAATAAAGCCTAAACCCAAAAAAACAAATATTCCCAAACTGACATGATCTTCATTCATTAAGTAGTTTAATAATGAAAAAACAATCATCAATACTCCTGCTGAAAGGGCAATGTAATTTATTTTTTTTTTCACAATGATTTACTTATCAAAGAATAATAAAATGCGTTTTATCTCATCAAGTTTTTCTTTGTTGTTTTTTCTGCTGTATGAATGAATCAAAAATTTAAGGAGTCTTTTCAGTATGGTATAATTTGAACATACTTCAAAGTAGTTTCCTTTAGATTTTATTTGATGATTCTTTAAAAATGCTTCAATATCTTTTTTTGTAATAATAGCACCTTTATTGAAGGGATTGATATAGAATAAAGTATCTTCAGATTTTTCATCGATGAAAGCAAGTAAGAAATTTCTTGGAAAATTAATACCGTAAACCGGTAATCCCAGCTTTTGAGCAATATGAATATAGAGAATCGCAATAGATATGTCATTGCTTTTTTTTCTTTCCAAAACTTTGTTTACATATGAATTGTCAGGGTTAATAATGTTAGTGAAATCACCCGTAAATCTATGAATATTGTAAAGTGTATGATTAATTTTTCGAATTTGCTGAAGACCTGTTAAGTATAAATTGATTTCTAATCTTAAATCATTGATTATTTTATTAAGTTTCTCATTAACATCATTAAAATTAATTTCAGGATATTGATATTTTGCTATTAAATATGAGCCGTACAGCAAATCATTACTTTCACTGTTTACCCAATTATTTAATTCTTTATCAATATTTCTGTAACGTAAGTTATTGATAATCCCGCCTGTTCTTTCAATAAAAAGTTGATTTCGGGAAATACTTACGGCCGATTGCAGATTAGGAATAATATTTTCGTCTGCTTCAAGTAATCTTATTCTCACTGCATTATAAACTATCGGATCAGTATCATCTAATAATTTAATTAATGCTGTCAGTTCATTGTTTTCCATAATTCTTAAGTTCAAGAAGTTAATCTGTCCAGAACGGTTTTAACCAATTTATCAACACCGACTTTATAATTTTGACTATATTCTTTTCTTAGCCTGTTTGCAATAATACTGCAAATTGTTAGAGCATTATGTCCTAACAATATGGATAAACCTGCAATAGCCGAACTTTCCATTTCAAAGTTAGTAATTTTCCTGCTGTTAAATTCAAAATCAGTAATTTTTTGGTTTAAGTCAGGGTCTATCACTTTTAGTCTTAATTCTCTACCTTGCGGACCGTAAAATCCGGGAGCAGAAATTGTCATTCCTTTTATCATTCCTTTCCCGATTTTTTCAACCAAATTTTTTGATGCATCAACAAAATAAGGTATGGTTAATCGTTTATCCCAATTGGTATATTTTATAAAAGCATTCTCTAATTCTTTATTTCCCATTTTATCTCTGCCGGCATAAAAATTTAAAAGACCGTCAAACCCGATTGATGTTTCTGAAACCACGGGTGTATCAACAGGAATATCTCCTTGCAATGCACCGGATGTTCCTATTCTGATAAGATTTAAAGATTTATGCTCTTTTTTCGGAATTCTGTTTTTCAGATCAATATTAACTAATGCGTCAAGTTCATTTACTACAATATCTATATTATCTGTTCCGATTCCGGTTGATAAAACAGAAATTCTTTGTCCGTTATATGTTCCGGTATGTGTTTTAAATTCTCTGTTTTGAATTTTAAATTCAATATTATCAAAATATTTCGATACCATTTCTACTCGGCCTTGATCACCTACAAGTATAACATTATCGGCTAAATTTTCAGGTTTCAGATGTAAATGAAAAATACTTCCGTCTGCATTAATAATTAATTCCGATTCTCCAATTCTGTTCATAACTTAAAATCCAATTAAATAACAAAGGTAATAAAGTTATTAAAAAACTAATTATTCATGCATTAAAATATATTTCTTTAATAATTC
>JAUVIG010000575.1 GCA_030592825.1 Chlorobiota bacterium
AGTTTTATAGTGTTATTGTTTTATAGTGTTATAGTATTATAGTGTTATGCCGGTACTGAAAATTATAAACAAATCCCGAAAAAAACGAGACGACTTGTTCAGATTATTTCGGAAAGCTGTACTGAAACAAGTTCAGAGCCTGCCCCGAAGTATTTCGGGGACAAGTTGTTGTCAATAATTTTGTTGTTTGTTTTTTAATTTGAAAGAACAATCATTGTTACATTGCTGTTTTTTAACAATTTAGCAATGAAACAATTTAACAATGTTTTAGTCATTTTCAATCAAAACTTTTAATAATCCCTGTAATCTCTTTTACTTTTTCATCAAGCAATTCCTTTGATTTTGCTTCCACCAACATTCTTAAATACGATTCTGTATTTGACGGTCTTATGTTAAACCACCAATCATTATATTCTACTCTGTATCCGTCGAAGTCGTAAAATGCAGCAGGTTCTTCTGAAAGTTGAAAATAAAAATCTTTCACAGCTTCCATTGCTTCTTTCTTCTTCTCAAGTTTGAAATTAATTTCTCCTGAATTTTTATAGGCTTCAATTTTAGAGATCATTTCAGAAACCTTTATTCCGTTTTTATTATTATCAGCTATAACATCCAGAAGAATTAAAGTTGCCAACAGTCCTGAATCTGAATAATAAAAATCTCGAAAATAATAATGACCTGCCAATTCTCCTCCGAATACACCGTCAATTTCTCTTAGTTTTAATGCTGCATATGCTCGTCCCACTTTCCACATATTCATTTCAAAACGATTTCCGATATATTCCGCAACAGCCTTTGAAGTTCTGATATCTTGCAAGAATTTACCCTTTTCATCTTTAAAATAATCTGCTAAAACAGCAATCATCAAATCAGGTGAAATAAACTTTCCGTTTTCATCTGTAAACATAACTCTGTCGGCATCACCGTCAAAAATAATTCCAATATCAGCTTTTTCTTTTTTTACAAGATTTTGAAGGTCAACTATATTTTTCGGAACTAATGGATTTGCTTCATGGTTTGGAAAAGTTCCGTCAAGTTCATCAAAAATATATTCCGGAATATCTCCCAATAATTCTTTAATTAATAAAGCAGCCATCCCGTTTGAACAATCTACAGCAATTTTAAGTTGAGAAAAATCAGGTATGTATTTTTTCAGAAAATCTATATATTCATTTTTTTGATTGTATGAAATAACAGACCCTCTTTTTTCTTTAATTTTAATTTCTTTTGTTTCCAACATTTCTTCAAGTTTATTAAGCCCGGTATCATAACCTACGGGAATAGCATCGGTTCGAGATATTTTCATTCCGTTATATTCTTTTGAATTATGAGAGGCCGTAATCATAACAGATGCATCAAAGCCGTGTTTTGCTGTTATGAAATAAACCATAGGTGTTGTTGATAATCCAAGATCATAAACATCTGCTCCGGCATCATTTATTCCTTTGCATAAGTGTTTAAAAATTTCAGTTGATGAAATTCTGACATCTCTGCCTACTAAAACTTCATTTGTCTTTAATAACTCCGGAATAAAATATCCGATTTTATATGCATCATCTTTATTAAAATCTTGATTGTAAATTCCTCTGATATCATATGCATGGAAGGCTTTCATTTGAAAATAATTTAGTTAAGTTTTTAATATAAATAAATTTTAATAATCAGCTCCAAAGGTATAATTTTTTTATTTTGTTTCAAATATTGAGATTTTTATATAATGCAAAGAAAAAATATTATTTATATTTGTGTTTTTATTTTTATAAACCATAAACTATTATATTATGTTTAAAAGATTATTTATTTTAATTGCTGTTGTTTCAGTGGTATATACTGCAAAAGGTCAAGCGTTCGAAAAAGGAGATGTAGCAATTAATGTCGGGATTGGATTAGGATGGGGTTATGTAGGTTCACTTGCACCTGTTCCTTCTTTTAATGCAAGTCTTGAAGTTGGGATTGTTGATATTCCTGATGTTGGTGTTATTGGTGTCGGAGGATTTGGTTCTTTCAGGACTTCATGGTATAATCACGGAACATATAAAGATACATATACAAATGGCATAATTGCTGCAAGAGGTGTATTTCATTTCGGTTTTTTTGATACCGGCGATTTTGATTTGTATGCAGGAGTACATGCCGGGATTGGATTCAGCAAATATTCATATACAGGATATTATTATGATGACTATATAAGCACAGATTCTTATTTCGTTGATGATGTATTTGCCGGTGCAAGATATATGATGTCATCTAATTTCGGTTTATTTGCTGAAGTCGGTTATGGTATCTCATATTTAAAGGCAGGAATTACGCTGAAATTTTAAGCTGAATAAGTTCTTAAGTATAACTAAAAAAAAAGGCATATTAAAAAAACAATATGCCTTTTTTTGAATTTTTAATTTCAAAATAAATTAAAAATTATGTATATTTGCTGTAAACTGAAATGAAAACAACAAGTTACCTACAAC
Organism: Chlorobiota bacterium; assembly: GCA_030592825.1. GTDB lineage: Bacteria > Bacteroidota > Bacteroidia > Bacteroidales > JAADGE01 > JAADGE01. The sequence goes on from JAUVIG010000575.1 coordinate 2,463, forward strand.
AAATTATTAATAAAAAATTAATCTTATGATTAAGAAAACTTTACTTTTTGCCATCCTTTTTTTTACATTGCAAATTTCATTCGGGCAAGATGTTTTCAGAAAAGGAAAGAATGCCGTTTCTTTTGGCGGCGGATATAAAATTCTCGGAACAGGAGCTCCTGCTGTAAATGCA
>JAUVIG010000507.1 GCA_030592825.1 Chlorobiota bacterium
GAACGGTTTTCATGTTCAAGATATGATAAAATTTTCCAAAGAATTGGAGAAAATAAGAATTGATGCTGTTCATGTTTCTGCCGGTTCGGTTTGTTCAACTCCGCCTTGGTTTTTTCAACATATGTTTATCCCGAAAGGAAAAACATGGGAAATGGCTGAAAAAATACAAAAAGAACTTTCTATACCTGTTATTTATGTCGGACAGATTAATACTGAAGAAGATATACAAACGCTTGAAAATAAATACAATGCAGAATATATTGCTGTCGGAAGAGCGTTAGTTGCCGATGAAAACTTCATCGGTAAATATCTAAATGAAGTTGAAGGAAACATTAGGCCATGTTTAGCTTGTGCAGAAGGATGTTTGGGTGGAGTTAAGCAAGGAAAAGGCTTGAGCTGTTTAGTTAATCCGTTAGTTAATTCCGGTTTGCCGATTGTTAAGCCGGCAAAAACTCTTAAAAAATATGCAGTAGTCGGCGGAGGTTTAGCCGGGATGCAAGCAGCAATAACATTAAAAGAAAAAGGTCATCAAGTAGATTTGTATGAAAAAAATAAACTTGGCGGGCAATTTAATTTAGCTTATTTGGCATCAAATAAAACAAGCTTGAAAAGGATTGTAGATTATTATATTGAAGAAGTTTTATCTAAAAACATAAATCTGATAAAAGAAGAAGCGTTGAAACCTGATTTAGTCGAAGGAAAATATGACAGTATTATTATGGCAACCGGTGCAATACCTGAAATCCCGGATATAAAAGGTTTAAATGAATACTATTGGGCAGAAATATTACTTAAAGAAAATTTACCTAAAAATAAAAGAATTTTAATTATTGGCGGAGGATTAATCGGAGTTGATATTGCCACAGCTTTAATTCCTTTCAATAACAAAGTCTTTATTGTTAAAAGAACAACAGACTTCGGAGAAGATATGGAAATGATTTCCAAACTACTTTCATTAAAAATGATGAAAGAAAAAGGTACTGTTTTCAGCGATTACACACATATTATAAAAATAGACGGAAGAACAGTTTATGCAGAAAAAGAAGGAAAGGAACTGCAATTTAATGATATTGATAAAATTGTTATTTCAACAGGTATGAAAAGTTACGTACCTTTTAAAAATATCGGTAATATTCCTGTTCATTTTATCGGTGATGCAAAAAATGTAGGAAAAGCACAAAAAGCTATTTATGATGCGTATGAACTTGCAGTTAATCTTTAATTACTAACTGATAAATAGCATAAATTCTTTTTAATATTAATTATTGCCCCTATATTTATAATCTCTTGTAAAAATAATAATACTATGATTAATTATAAACCGATAGCTTATTTCGAAACTGAATATTCAATAAAAACCGATGCCCCGAGGCAAGGAAGGTTGAACGATGATGCAAAAGGTGTAATCAATCTTAATGAAGAATATGTACAATGTTTGGAGTATTTGTCTTCTTTTGAATATATATGGGTAATCTGTCATTTTCATGAATCAAAAGGTTGGAATTATAAAGCAAATCCTCCCGGCAGTCATCATGAATTTGGTTTGTTTGCAACCCGAAGTCCGAGAAGGCCGAATCCGATCGGATTATCATTAATTAAATTGGATTCAATTTCAGGGAACAGGCTGTATGTAAGCAATGTAGATGCTTTCAACGGAACACCTGTTTTAGATATTAAACCGTATTTGCCGGCAATTGATAATGCAGTGAGTATTAAAAATACGGAAGCTGAAGTTTATTTGGGGCTTCGTGATTAGGATTTTTAAATGACTCGCTTGTGAAAGAATTTGTAGAAAGTAAAAAAATAACAACTTTGTCAGTTTTATAACACATTAATTAGAAATAATTATGAATTTAAGATTTGCTTTTGCAGTTAATAATAATGGTGATTTTCAAAAGAAACATTTCGGTGATGCAGAAAAATATATTATTTATGAACATGATTCAAAAAAATTAGTTTTTATTGATGAAATCGAAAATACAAAACGAGATATTGATGAAGAAACAGAACACGGTTCAAAACGAAAAGGGAATGAAATAATTGAATATCTTAAAAATTTTGATGTTAAAGTATTAGTTTCAATGCAATTCGGGAAAAATATCAAAATGGTTAATAAGCATTTTATTCCTGTTATAGTATCAAATAATAAACTGAATGAGGTAATTAATATTATTGAAAAAAATATTCATTGGATTATTGATGAAGCCAAAAATAAAGAATCTGACTATATGATATTTAGGATAAATAACGGAATCTTTAAACAAAAGTTTGAAAAATATAAAAATAACTGATAATATTGATAAATGTTATGATTTGTTAAAATCAATAAAATCTTAAGCTAAATTTCGTTTAAATGAAACTTTCAGTACTTACGGAAAACACTGCTGGAGCATATTTTCTCGCCGAACACGGTTTGTCCTATTTTATTGAATACGATAACAAAAAGATATTATTTGATGCAGGAGCAAGTGATGTCTTTTTGAAAAATGCAGAAAAACTAAAAATTGATATAAACAGTGCAGATTGCATTGTTTTAAGTCACGGACATTGGGATCACGGAAACGGTTTGAAATATTTAAAAAATAAACCTTTAATTTGCCATCCTGATGTGTTTCAAAAAAGACACCGAGTTAATAAGAATGAAAATATAGGATTGGAATTGAGCTGTGATGAATTAAATCAAAAGTTTGATATTCGTACAAGTAAAGAACCGGTTTACATTTCTTCAAATATTATTTTCCTCGGAGAAATACCGAGAATAAATGATTTTGAATCAAAGTCAACATCTTTTGTTAATGAAAACGGAAATAAAGATTTTGTTCCGGACGATTCTGCTCTTGCAATTATTATCGGAAATGAATTGGTTATAGTTTCCGGTTGTGCACATTCCGGAATTTGCAATACCACTGAATATGCAAAGAAAGTAACAGGTTTAAAAACAGTAAAAGCTGTTATCGGAGGATTTCATTTAATAAGAAATGACAGGCAAACTAAAGAAACAATAAAATATTTTAAAAGAATTAAAGTTAAACAATTACTTCCTTCTCATTGTACGCAACTTCCGGCATTAGCTGCATTCTATGAGGAATTCAAAATTAATCATGTAAAAACAGGAATGACTTTTAAATTTTAATC
>JAUVIG010000220.1 GCA_030592825.1 Chlorobiota bacterium
AATTGTGTACAGTACGAGAGAGCTTGTAAGACCGAATCGAAAAAATAAGCGAAAACACAGACAGAAGAAACCTTATTCTATGAATTACAAAGGATTATGACGAATTATTAACTAAACGACATTGAATAATTAACCATAAAATATCATAATATGAAGTTTATTTTTTTAATTCCTTTAGTTGCATTTTGTGTTCCTGTCTTTGCACAATGGTATTCTATTGAATCCGGCACCTCCGGAAAACTTTATGAAGTAGAATTCATAAATGAAAGTATTGGATTTATTGCAGGAACCACAGGTATCCTCAAAACAATTAATCAAGGAGATTCATGGAATACAACTAGTCAAACGGTAAGTACATATGACATTAGTTTCTCGTCAGATTTAATAGGGTATTGTATTCAAAACAATAATATTCTCAAAACAGTTAATCAAGGAGATTCATGGAGTGTGGTAAGTTCTTTTAATAATCTTTCTTTAAATTCTGTTCATTTTGTTTCAGATAACATTGGTTATATAGCTGCTCATGTATCTGGACCGGTAGAAAGTTATATTATGAAGACAATAGATGGTGGCATTACTTGGGATATAGATTCATTTCCTAACATCATAACTCTCCAAGACATTCAATTTATTGATACTGATACAGGATTTGTATGTGGGTATGGTGGCAAAGTTATCAAAACATATAATGGAGGAGTTTCATGGGAAATTGTCCAAAGTGAAAATTTTGAAACACTAATCTCAATCCACTTTTATAATAATCTAATTGGTTGTGCGGTCGGCTATTCAAGTTATAGTGGGCATGAAGTTGTAATAACTTCTAATTTGGGTGTTGATTGGTTGAGAATTAATTCCGGCGGAACCATGAATAATGCTTTGCGCTCAGTTTATTTCACATCTGTTGACATTGGCTATGCAGTGGGTGAGAATGGTAGAATTATCTTTACAACAGATGCCGGTAACACCTGGGCTGTATCAAATTCCGGAATTACGAATGATTTATATTCGGTATTTTTCATATCTTCTGATATCGGGATTGCCGTTGGAAGTAATGGGAAAATAATCAAAACCACGAACGGTGTTGTTAATACAGAAAATCATATACAGGTTTCAAAAGAATTCAAAATATTTCCAAATCCTTATGATTTATCAGTAGATTTAACCATATCAAGTCACATCAATATAAGAAAAATCCGAATTATAGATGAGTTGGGCAAAGTAGTTTACTATATTGATCATCCTTTTAGTGATAATATTGTAATACCGAACAAAACTTTGAAAAATGGAATATACTTTATTTCAATTACCGATAATCAAGGATTACAACATGTTGAAAAGTTAATTGTAAAATAGAGAAGTATTGTAAAAGTACTAAATATAATCGATGGCTGACTACCAAACAGTAGCCGGTACACCTCTCACTATTTATCCCGCATTTATTTCGGGACAGGCTGTATACGGCGGTTCGTCAAACAGTACAGAAACTCTTTTCACTCCCGACAGCTATCGGGATATATTGCCCTTTCTTACAAAACCGTTGACTCATCTTGTGAATCGGTCACCCGGAATAGAATATGCCATAAATAATGTAATTATCAAACTTTTTAGCGTTCGGTCCTTTCCGTCAGCCTGACGGAGAAAACTTCATGTACGGTTTGATGAAAGGGGTACTGACAGTCTAAACTAATTTTGTATATTTGTGAATTATTAGAACAGGCTGTCAGGCTCTACTCTACTGCCGTTTTTGTTTAAACCTGTTTAAATAAAAGAAAGGAGGTACAAATCAACATGGACTCAAACGCAATGAATAAATTCGAATTTCTTTTAGGGAGTTGGAATTTAGAGTATCGAATCCCAAAGAGTACATTCAGCGAAGCAGGTTCAGACACAGGAACCGGTTCATTTAAGAGAGCTCTAAATGACAAATACCTCTTCTTTGACTATTCAACTAAATCGGGAGGCGAGGCAAAAGGTATTTTTGCTTGGGATGATAAAATCAAGGTATATAGATATTGGTGGTTCGAAAATTCCGGTAATTATTCAGCAGCGACTTGTAATTTTATCAATGATGAAGTCATTGCAATGAATTGGCATGATTCTATACTTGTACAGACTTTTGTCAAGGACGGACCGGATAAAGTCATCTTGAAAATGGAATATCCGTCTGTAAAAGGCGGACATGAATTAGTATTAGAAGTACTGTTCACCAGGAAAAATTTTTAAATAAAATTTTTTAAAATGAAGAATCAAAATAAAGAAGTAAATGTTTCAAAAAAACTTGATGAAATTGAAACAGAAATGAAAAACATTAATTGTTGGTCGAATAATCCGCCAAAATTTGAGATTAGACATTATTTAGATGCACCGTCATTTGAGTTATGGTTACAATGTGTATTTCTTCCAAATGCTCGAAAAGCAGTTACAAACAAAAAGTATCCCAAAAAAAGTCAAGTAGGTTTAATGGCAATGAAACAATATAATTATCATAGTTATGTAGAAAAAGCACAAATATTACTTAAGTTATTATATGAATTCGATGAAATTATTAATTCAAAGTAAATGTTAAAAAATATTTATCAAAACGAATGGATATTATAATAAAGGGGACTCCTAAAGAAACACTAATCACTATATTAAGGATAAATAAAATGGGATATTATATTGATTTGGAGAACATAAGTATTGACAATTACAAGGAAATTTTAAAGTCAGCCGATTTGCTGCCAAGCAGAATGACTTTAAAGAGTAACATTGATGATAATTTTGACCTTATAAAAAAACAGAATGTTCGAAATATTGATGAGTTGATGAAAATGTTGAAAAACAAAAAAAAACTGCAAGACTTTTCAAAACAGAGCGGCTTGATTGAAGATTACTTAACAATACTTATCAGGGAAATAAAAAGTTATCGCCGAAATCCTAATAAAATAAAAGATTTTCCAAGTATTGCAAATGATATTATTTTGAAATTTGAAAATATAGGAATAAAAAATACGCTTCATCTGTTTGATAAAGTATTAACTTCAAAAAGCAGATTGGAAATTTCTAAACAAATCGGAATTGATAAAAGTATAGTATTAAAACTCACAAAGTTATCCGACCTGTCAAGAATAAGATGGGTAAATCATACTTTTGCATATGTTTTATTTGAAGCAAAATATGACACTGCTGAAAAGGTTGCAAATGCAGACTACAAAGATTTATACGAAACAGTAAAGCAATTGAATGAAGACAGAAAAATATACAAAGGACATATTGGATTACACGATATGAAACTTTGTGTAGAAGCGGCAAAAGATGTATCACTTGAAATTGAATATTAATAAGAAAATAAGTGCGAACACACAACAAAGGCTCACAAAGTGAAAACGACAGTCTACAGACACAGGGTTATTACAATCATAATCTAAACTTGAAAAGTGATAATTATGAAATCAACAGATGACTTAAATAAAATTCCAAAAACCGGCAGGATTGGCAGATTTGCAAAAATACTTACGAGTAAAATTGATACAGATATTTTTATCAGAATAATGCAGGATTCAAGTGAATATGGTAAATATAAACCTGATAAAAAAGCTCATTGGTGGAGAAATGCAGTTGAAAGATTGGAAAATGAACTTGGAAAAAAAGAAGCAACAGAGGTTATGAGAATTTGTGGCAGTAAATGCTGCGGACAGGGACAAAGAAAAAAAGCCAAACGACTTATGAACGAATCATCGTCTATTGAAGAATTTCTTGAAAAATTAAGTAAATATGGGGTTAAGGATGGTGAACTTGAATATATATTGACAGATGATAATACTATAATCGGTAAGTATAATAAATGCTTTTGTGGTCAAGTAAAAAAGTCAACAGAACTTTTTAAGAATAAAACATATTGCCAATGTTCCGTAGAATTCAACAAACAATTTTTTGAGTCAGCATTTGAAAAACCTGTAGAAGTGGAACTAAAACAATCAATAATAAATGGTGGAGATTATTGTGAATTTGAAATTAAATGGGTGTAAATGTCATTTCAACGGTTGCCGCTCGTTTCAAGTTTATTGTAACTTGAAAGATTAATGCTTCGGAATCGCTTATTTTTCACACACTTAACCATAGGCGTCATGCCCAAAGAACAGAAAAATGGAACATAATACAGAAACAGTTATCAATATTGAAGAACTTGTTAAATTATACAGCAAAAACATTTATAATCTGGCTTACAGAATAACCGGAGACAGGCATGATGCTGAAGATGCCATGCAAAATACTTTTTTGCAAATACACCAAAATTTAAATAAATTCCGCGGAGAAAGTAAACTTTTTACATGGATATACAGAATTGCTTTAAATGAAAGTTTAAAGATAAAAAAGAAGGTGACCATAGATAAAAAGCATTTTGAAAGTGTAGATACAGGCATTGAACAATTTAAAGACAGTATTCCGTCAGAAATAAAAGAACTGCAAACCGACCCTGAAAAAGAGTTAATTTATAAGGCTTTATTGCAAGAAATAAAAGACGGATGCCATCATTTTATGTTGTTTAGAATAACGGAAGAACAACGTATAGTTTTTATTTTCAGAATACTTCTCGGCTTTACATTTAAGGAGATTTCCGCAATTATTGATGTATCTGTAAATATCATTAAAAGCAGATATAACAGGGCAAAAGAAAATTTGAATAAGCATGTTAGAAACAGATGTCAATGGTACAATAACAAAAGCAGTTGTACTTGCGAGAAATGTATTGGTTTTGCATTAAAAACAACACCCGAACTTCTTAATATAGTCAGCGAAGCTGCTGATAAGCCCGAATATTATAAAATGGCTGCTGCTCGCATTAATCAAATTGATGATATTGAAGCTGTTTACAGAAATCTGCCGAATTTGGAATATAAAACTTATCCTTTAAGAAAATTTAAATAAAAGTATATCTTACCCGTACCTTTTTTTTAAATAAACTATCATACAGTATAGAAGGCAAAATTTTTATTTATCATAAAAGAAGGTAAAGATTATGAAATTATACTGCAACACACTCCGTTTTAATAAGTTAAAATCAAACACCTGTTTTGTAATAATTTTTTTTATTATAATATCAGGTTTTTTTTCATGCATGAGTTCGAAAGAATTTTCTGTAAATCAGGAAGAATATTTAGGAAATTTAAAAAATCCCGGTGATATCTACAAAACCGTTGAATCAGATAAGCATTATATGCCTTTTGATATAAATATCAAACCAATGGAAAGGCTAATGTTGGTAGATTTTGACGGTGACACAGAATACAAAACAATTGAATTACAGCTTTATGACGACAGCAGAGGTAAAGGGGCTACTGTAATTCTATATGGTAAAAACGGTAAAAATGATGTTTATTACACTGATTCCTTATTTGCTGACGGGGTCTTGTTTAAGGAAGATTTATATGAAAACAAGGATATGAAATATGCGTTAAATGTTTCTGACCGGGGACTTAATTCATTCTTAAAAATGCATGATAAGTCAGGCAGAAAAATTGATGTAAAGATTATTGAAAAGAAAAGCGAAAATAAACTAACTTCAATGTTAGCGCCCGTTGGTGGAGGAATAAAAACATTTCCTTTCTTCCCGTTTTTTTATATGCGCGGGTTCAATATTGTTCAAAGGCCCGGAACAGAAATTAAAGTAATAATTGATGATATTGAATACAAAGTAAAAAAAATTCCCGGTTTAGCAAACGGTAAATTCGTCTATATGGCCAGGTATGCAACCAAGCCTGTAATTGGACAAATAAACACTGAATATGAAGGGCTGTTAACCGTTATTAATCTTGATGAAAAAGATGATTACAAAATTGATAATATGAATTATCATTTTGTTGAAAATAACGGGCACAGGGAATTAAAAAAAATAACATATTCATCTCACAACCGGTTTGTCGGAATTACATTTTCACCGCCAGTACCTGATATTATCAATCTAAAAAATAATGTTGAAATTAAAGGAAGGTTTTCAATGGAATCTGACAGTATTACAGGTATTGTTGCCGGAGAATATCAGATAAACAGCAATAACAAGAAAATTATATTACAGCCTGTTGAAGCATATTCCCCTATTCTCGGTACAGTATGGGTAAAAGCCTATGAATGGAATGCAGAAATAACAGTTCATAGTGATGAGACAGTAAATATGAAATCGAAATGGATAAAAAATTTTAAATAAACCATGATTAAATTTATCAGAACAAACCGGAAGAATATTATCGTTATTCTTTTATTTACCTGTATTTGTATATTCTTACATCAATTTGCCCCGGATCCGCAAAAAGAAGGGGTATCTGTCAGTATTTTTTATAAACAAGGTATTTTCGGACCGATAGTCGCTGTAAACTTATTGGTAACATTCAGTTTATTAGTGTTTATATTTAACCTGATTAAAGATAAAATAAGCGGTACAAAATATAC
>JAUVIG010000102.1 GCA_030592825.1 Chlorobiota bacterium
ATCTCGCATTAACAAGCGGATTAAAGGTCGGGGTAACGCGATCAAGTCAAATCCCTGCAAGGTGGATGGATCAAGGAGCAATAAAAGCAATTAAACTGGCAAAAACTCCGAACAGATATATTGCAGGTATGATTGAGACTAAATTGAAAAAAATTATTTCAGACAGAACAAGTTGGCAAAAGATGTTAAAAAATGAAGTTGACAGAGAGATTGATTTAATTGAAAATAAAACGAAAATATGTGAATTAATTGATCCCGGTTATCGGCAATATATTGACGCTGATAATACAATTACAGAAATAAATTATCCTGTTTACAAATACCCTCAGAAAGTTAAAAGCATTAATCTTGATAAAATTCAATCATATACGGGAAAATTATCAGGAATTAAAGGACAATATTTAATTTTTGAAGACGGAAGTGTTATAAATATAAGGAAATATGGTGGATATATAGTTAAAATTAGTTGGTAACTTTCTTTTTTGAAAAAGGACTGAACCGATTAAACCAAATTACCCACAATAAAAATATAACAATCCAAGCAGCAATTTTAAAAACAAGATAATGATTGATGTCGCTGTATTCGGGACAGCAATATGCTGTTATTGCGAGACCGGAAATACGCAGAATATTAACAATTGTTATAATAGCCAATCCCATAGGTATATACCAAAGCTTATTAATGATTTTCCCCGGAAAAACAGCTATCAATGCAGCATAGCCCAACATAACATTTCTTCCCATACAACCTCTGTCAAGATAAACTCCGGAAGCTTTAAAACCATCAATAATTTTTATAGTTTTACCGAATGTTACAACTTCAAAACCAAAAAGTTCAGTAATAAATTTCGACCCTATTAATAATATTTCGACAAACTTATTGAGAATATCAACATACAAGGTATCAATCAGTTCATTTTTTCGTAATACATTGTAAAAAACATAAATCAAAATAAATGCTGCTACCCCGCTTATTAAAAATCTTAACCAATATTTTTTCTTTTTTTTATTTTGATCCATCCGGTTATAAAAGAAAATTGCTAAAATGAAAAATCAACGTAAATTTGGAGCCGAATATAATAACAAAATTTTATACTAATATGTATTTTAAAAAAATATCAATACTTTTATTGATGAGTGTCATTACATTTTCCGTAAACGCTCAAGAAATGAAAACTTTTTATTGGGATAAAGAAAGTAAAAAGATTAAATCTGAAGGAATTTTTAAAGACAGTAAAGAACACGGTATGTGGAAATTTTGGAACAAAGAAGGCAAATTAGTTAGAGAATCAGAATTTTATAAGGGCGAAATTAAAGGTCGTGTTACGTATTTTTATGAAAACGGTCATAAAATGAATGAAGGTTATATTTATAACGGAATTCAAGGCGGATTATATAGAGAGTGGTATTATGACGGAACTTTAAAGATAAAAGGAAAGTATGTCAAAGGAAATAAAGACAGTATTTGGAATGATTTTTATATTAACGGAAAATTGAAATCTGAAAACAAATTCTCTTCAGATACAATTATATTGTTAAATTATTATTCGGCAAAAGGAGATACTCTTGTTAAAAACGGATCCGGTATTTATACAACATATTACTCGAACGGTAAATTAAAAGAAAAAGGAAATTATAAGAAAGGATTGAAAGATTCTTTGTGGATTGAATATTTTGATACCGGAAAAATATACTCAAAAGGAAATTATTCAGAAGGAAATAAAACAGGGAGATGGTTATCATGGTATAAAAACGGCAAACTTGAAAGTGAATTGAATTTTGAAACCGGAATAAATATTACTTATTTTGAAACCGGTATTAAAATGATACAAGGAAAAATGTCAGATGGTAAAAAAGACAGCATTTGGACTTTTTGGTATTCCGACGGAAAAGTAAAAAGTATCGGTAAATATACAGAAGGAATGAGAAACGGAAAACATATCACATACTTTGAAAACAATAAAATAAAAGCAGAAATAAATTTTCTGAATAATAACAAAAACAGTGAAGCAAAATGGTATAATTCAGACGGTTCCAACGATATTTTCGGGCATTTTATTAATGATACAATGACAGGTATATGGACATATTGGCAAACAAACATTATCAATAATAATAAAGTTACCGTTAAAGGAAATGAAGGAAAATATAAATCCGGAAAAATGAACGGAATGTGGACTTATTGGTATCCTGACGGTTCTGTATGGAAAAAAGGTGAATTTTTAAACGATAAAAAATACGGAAAGTGGACAATCTTTTTTGAAAACGGACAAGTATATTATGAAGGAATTTTTAAAGCCGGCAAAGAATACGGAGAATGGAAGTCATGGTATGAATCCGGTAAACCTGAATTGAAAGGAATTTTTATTGACGGTAAAATGAACGGGGCATGGCAAGCTTGGTTCGAAAACGGAAATATGAAATATAATATCGTTTATGAAAAAAATTCCAAAAACGGAACAGCAACTTATTGGAACGAAAAAGGCTTAAAAGAAAAATCAGAATCATTTAAAAACGGTATTTATAACGGTAAATATGAGACATATTATCCTGACGGAAATGTAAATATTACAGGATTCTATTTAGAAGGACAAAAAAACGGTAATTGGTATGTGTATGCAGGCAACGGTTTAAAAATAAGACAGGAAAGTTATCAAGAAGGCAAAAGACATGGTATTGTTACAACGTGGTATCCTAACGGAAAAAAACAAAAAGAAGCGGAATATTCCGGCGGAATGTTAAACGGTATAATGATTAAATATGACAAATTCGGGAATGTTACATATAAAGCAAAATATGAAAACAACAAACCGATAAAGATTATAAAAGATACTAATTAAAAAAATAATTAAAAACTGACCAGATGAATAAAAGTTTATTTTCAACTGTTGAAGCAGCTTGGGAAAACAGAGAGTTATTAAAAGAAAAAAAAACAAAAGAAGCAATTTCTGAAATTATTGAACAATTAGACAAAGGGAAGTTACGTGTTGCAGAGCCTGCAAACGGATTTTGGCAAGTAAATGATATAATAAAAAAAGCTGTTATTCTTTATTTTCTGATTAAGGAAATGCAAGTGATGAATACCGGAGTATTGGAATTTCATGATAAAATTCCTTTGAAAACCGGATATCAAGATCTGGGGATAAGGGTTGTACCTCATGCTGTTGCCAGATATGGTGCATACATTTCAAAAGGTGTCATCTTAATGCCTTCTTATGTTAATATCGGTGCTTATATTGATGAAGGAACAATGGTTGACACATGGGCAACAGTTGGTTCATGCGCTCAAATCGGGAAGAATGTCCACATAAGCGGAGGAGTCGGTATAGGCGGAGTCCTGGAACCTGTACAAGCAGCACCTGTGATAATTGAAGACGGATGTTTTATAGGGTCAAGATGTATAATCGTTGAAGGTGTCAGAGTAATGAAAGAAGCCGTACTGGGTGCTAATGTCTCAATTACAAAATCTACAAAGATAATTGATGTTACAAGTTATGAGCCTATTGAATATGAAGGCGTAATACCGGAAAGATCTGTTGTGATACCCGGTTCTTATACTAAACATTTTCCTGCCGGTGAATATCAAGTTCCGGTAGCATTAATAATCGGAAAACGCAAAACATCAACCGACATTAAAACATCTTTGAATGATGTTTTAAGGAAATTTAATGTGACTGTATAATATTTTATCTATTTTTACATAGTTTAATTGCATGAAAATGAAAATCGGATTCGATGCTAAAAGAGCTTTTTATAATAAAAGTGGTTTGGGAAACTACAGCCGAAGCACTATTGAACAACTGACGAAGTTTTACCCTTCTCACAATTACTTATTGTTTACTCCTTCTACCGAAAATGCTGTTAAATTTAAGATTCCTGATAAAGTAAGTATTATTGAGCCGAAATTATTCTTAAGTAAAGCTTTTAAATCGTATTGGCGTACATTCCGTTTATCAAAAAAAATACATGAACACAAACTTGATGTATATCACGGTTTAAGCGGAGAATTGCCTCATAAAGCTCATAAAAAATCAATTGCAAAATTAATTGTTACCATTCATGACTTGATTTTTTTAAGATACCCGGAATTATATAATTCTGTTGACAGAAAAATTTATTATCAAAAAGCTAAATATGCTTGCGAAATTGCTGATACAGTTATTGCCATCAGTGAGCAAACAAAATCTGATATAGTAAATTTTTTTGGGATAGACGAAAAAAAGATAGATGTTGTTTATCAGGGTTGTCATCCGAATTTCCAAAAAGAAGTTGATACGAATACAAAAATTGAAGTTGCACGAAAATATAATTTACCTGAAAACTATCTTTTAAATGTAGGTACTATAGAAAAAAGAAAAAACAGTTTATCAATATTAAAAGCCGTTAATGAAGCTGATATTGATACTGTATTAATTATTGCAGGCAGTAAAACTGATTATCAAGAAGAGATAATAAAATATGCAAGTGAAAATAATATTGAAAATAAGCTGTTAATTATTAATGATATTCCTTTTTCAGATCTGCCGGCAATTTATCAACAAGCAGATATATTTATTTATCCTTCTTTATTTGAAGGATTCGGAATACCGATTATTGAAGCATTGTATTCCGGTGTTCCGGTAATAACAACAAAAGGAGGAGTTTTCAGTGAAACAGGAGGTTTTTCAAGCATTTATGTCGAACCCGAAAATATTGAGAAGCTGTCAGATTCAATTCTTAAAATTTTAGAAGATCAAGATGTTCGCAGAAAGATGATTGATGAAGGTTTAGAATATGTACAAAAATTTAATGAAGACAAAATTGCATCAAATTTGATGAATGTATATTTAAAATGAATTGATGCATTGTTAAATTGCTTCATTGTTAAATTGCAAAAAAAATATCAATGTAATAATTAAATAATGCAATACAATAAATGAACAATGCAAGAAGATATAAACAAAGCATTAAAAGTATTACAAAACGGCGGAGTTATATTATATCCTACCGATACAATTTGGGGTATAGGATGTGATGCAAAAAATGAAAAAGCAGTTGAAAAGATATATAAAATAAAAAAAAGAGATGATAAAAAAAGTATGCTTATATTATTAAATAATATTAATCATATTTGCTCTTATGTTGAAGAAGTTCCGGAAATAGCTTTGGATATTGTTGAACTGGCAACTAAACCAACTACAATTATTTATCAAAGAGCCAAAAATCTCGCAAAAAATCTAATTGCAGAAGACGGCAGTATCGGAATAAGAATAACATCTGAAAAATTTACGGATAAACTGTTGCAAAGATTTAAAAACCCTGTTGTTTCTACATCTGCAAATGTTTCCGGAGACCCGGCACCCGAAAATTTTTCCGAAATTTCCGAAAAAATAAAATTAAAAGTTGATTATATCGTTAATTATAAACAGGATATGAGAGCAAATCAAGCTTCCTCTATTATAAAAATCGGACTCTCAAATGAAATTAAAATTATAAGAGAATAAAAATATGTTTAGGATTTTAACATTAAAAAAGCACACTCCAAGATGGATCATATTAATAATTGATATTATAATATCAATTATGTCTATTGTATTCGCTTTTTTATTACGTTTTAATTTCGATTTAAAAAACCAATATTTTGATACAATTCATAATGTTATTTTATATGTTTTCATAATACGGCTTTTCTTATTTTTAATCACACGTTCTTATGCCGGAATTGTAAGATATACAGGCACAAAAGATGCTGTCAGGATTATATTGGTTATAACTTATTCAAATCTGTTTTATATAATTTCTAATTTTATTTTATTTTATTTTATAACAGGAAAATATATCATTCCCTTTTCAATAATTTTAATAGATTATTTTGTGAGTATCTTCTTAATGACAAGTTTCAGATTAACAGTTAAAACAATTTATGCCGAAGCAAATAACCTGTTTAAAGACGTAAAACATATTGTTATATTCGGAATTGATGAAAATGCAATAACTACAAAAAGAGTATTAACCAGAGATACAGAAATTAAATATAAAGTAGAAGCTTTTATTGATCCTTCCGGTTCCAGAATGAAAAAACAATTAGACGGTATTAAATTTTATAAAGAAGATGACTTGCGAAATATTATTAAACGTGCCAATATTTCAGAATTGATTATTGCTGATAAAAGCATCTCTGCTTTAAAAAAACAAAAAATTATTGATGTTTGTTTGGAGTATGATGTAAATGTACTCACATTACCGGATGTGAAAGATTGGATTAACGGCGAATTAAGTTACAGGCAGATTCGTAAAATCAATATTGAAGATTTGTTGGAAAGACCGCCAATACACTTAAATGTAAAACAGATCAGAAAAGACATCCTCAATAAAACCATTTTAGTAACCGGAGCTGCAGGTTCCATCGGCAGAGAGATTGTATTACAACTGACTAAATTTCACCCTGAAAATATAATCATTTTTGATCAAGCAGAATCACCTCTTTATGACCTTGAATTAGAATTAAAAGAGAAGTTAAATTTTCATAAATTTGAGATTGTTATAGGTGATGTTACAAATATTGTGAGGGTTAACAAAGTTTTTCAAACTTACAAACCCGATATTGTATATCATGCTGCTGCATACAAACATGTACCGATGATGGAAAATAATCCTTCTGAGGCTGTAAGAACCAACATTGTCGGCACAAAAACCGTGGCAGATAAAGCTATAGAATATAAAGTTAAGAAATTTGTTATGGTTTCAACAGATAAAGCTGTGAATCCGACAAATGTTATGGGAGCTTCAAAAAGAATTGCCGAGATATATATTCAAACTTTGCAACATAAAACCGGAACATCATTTATTACAACTCGCTTTGGAAACGTTCTGGGATCAAACGGATCAGTAATTCTCCGATTCAGACAACAAATTGAAGATGGGGGACCTGTAACTGTAACTCATCCCGAAATTACCAGATATTTTATGACAATACCGGAAGCTTGTCAATTGGTACTGCAAGCCGGGGCAATAGGTAAAGGCGGAGAAATCTTTATTTTTAATATGGGAAAATCTGTTAAAATTGTTGATCTGGCAAAAAAAATGATAAAACTTTCAGGATTAAAACTGGGTACAGACATTAATCTCAAATTTACCGGATTGCGTCCGGGTGAAAAACTCTACGAAGAATTGTTGGCAGATAAAGAAAAAACAAAGCCCACAATGCATGAAAAAATCATGATTGCTGAAACAAGAAAATATGATACCGAAGAAATAATGCCTAAAATTGATACGATGTTTATGATTATTAAAAATCATGACAATTTTGAAATCGTAGGCTTAATGAAAAATATACTGCCTGAATTCATCAGTATGAATTCTGTATATGAAAGTCTTGATGAATAGAGAGACTGTCTGAAAAGTCGCTTATCAAGTATTTTCAAAAAACTTTTTCTAAAATTCACCAACTATTTTTGGCTCCGTTACCCTATCAGAAACTATGATTACTTTTTAGACAGCCTCTTTTTTATTTATTCAAACGCCCGGCAAGAAACATATGAAATTGAAGCAATCCCATTTGATAGTCAGGAAGGCCTGATCGCCAAATTAGGTATGCTTCCTCCGTTTGTAATTGAGATAAAGATAAACTAAATGCATATTTATCTTCAATAAGATTAAATGCCATTAATGCATAATTATTTGCAATTTCATCTTTATTCTTATCATATAACATTCTTACAGCTTCTTGATATACCATTCCCAATCTCCCGACATCATCTTGTATTCCCGGTAAATATTCATCCTCAAGTGATATATAATATTCCAACTCGTCTTGAAAATTATCAGCAGCTGTTTTTATTATTTCAAGAGCTTTATCATCTTTATTTATGTCAAAATAAAATCCTGAAAATAACAAATCATAATAATTAAAAGGTGAAATTTTATTTGTAAATAAACTAAAACATTTATCTAATACAGCCTCTGCTTTATCATTTTTATTTTCATTAATTAATTGCTCTGACAGAGACAAAAAGCTGCTTTTAAAATTCATTACAAATCTCCTGTTATTCTCATCCATATATATTTTTTCAGGATTTGTATCTAAACCTCCCCATTTAAACTTGTTCATAATATTATCATACAAAATATCCGTATTTACACTGCCTTCGTTCCCAAAAGTCTTCGTTCCCGCTCGTATGGGTACAACTCTATATGCTAATCCTTCTAATTGAAAATAACTTTCAAGATTTAAATAATGACTGTTACCTACTGTTGTAGCAAAATAAATCGGACGATCCCAATTATTTGCAGCAATCATATCAAGAACCATCATTTGATTTTTTGTAATATGCTGCTTTCCGATATCCCATTTTACGGCATCCACAATTTTATCCTTATCACTTTTTTCTACTGTCCCGTTTTCAACAACTTTATTTTTATCAACCGGGATGATGAATTTTGTTGTAGGCAAATAATTCACATATTCACCGTTTTGCATTGGTGCTTTGTATGCTTTATTTTCATTTGCTATATGATTTATTGCCGTTTGCAACGGTAATGCCGATGCAGATATTCTTAAAAGTAAATCTTCCAATTTCTTATTAAATTCTGACAATTTATCTGTTGACAAACCAAGACCTTTATTTTCATTCTCTTTATACAATTGTTGTGAAAATGAAAAAAGCTGAACCGGATCTGTTTGTGAATATCCTTCAGATAATCTTTCAAAATCTTTAGCAAATATTGTTTTGAAATTCGTTGTTGAAAGATATGCAATAAATTCATTAAAAATCTTGCTGTATATTGTATCAAAATCAGATATGTTTGCTTTATACTTTTCTTGCAAATAAATATTCGGGTTATCCATTCTGTAAATAACATCTCTATTCCCCTGTTCATACTGCTCCTGACTTAATGTGAATTTTATAGGTGGTGAATTATAAGCTCTTTTTATCATTTGTCCGATATACCAATCAGTATTAAAGTAGCTTAAATTAATAACCCTCACATCTGTTCTGTATCCTTCCACTTCTTGAATGTACCATAAAGGGAAAGTATCATTATCTCCGTTTGTAAAGATAATTGCATTTTCATCACAAGAATCTAAATAGTTTTTTGCATAATCAGTAGCTGTATATCTGTCTGATCTGTCATGGTCATCCCAATTTTGTTGAGCCATTAAAATCGGGACTCCAATGCCTAATATTCCGGCAATTGCAGCTCCTGCCACAGCAGGCATATACTTCTTCAAAAAGTTGTAAATAAATGCAACTCCGAATCCGATATACACAGCAAATACATAGAACGAACCGGCATAAGCATAATCTCTTTCACGAGGTTGAAAAGGCGGCTGATTCAGATATAATACAATAGCAATTCCTGTGAAGAAGAAAAACAACATAACAACCCAAAAATATTGTTTGCCTTTTTTGCCTTTTCTGTACATAAATATCATTCCCAAGATACCAAGTAATAAGGGTAAAAAGAAATATGTATTCCTTGCCTTATTATTTTTCATTATTTCAGTAATCTTATCTTGATCTCCCAACCTAATTTCATCAATAAACTTAATTCCGCTTATCCAATTTCCGTCTTTTACGTTTTTATATCCGTGATTACTTTTACCGTGCCCTTGTATATCATTTTGCTTACCTGCAAAATTCCACATAAAATATCTGAAATACATGTAATTAAACTGGTAGGAGAAGAAATAACTTAAATTCTCACTAAATGTCGGTAATCTTTTGGGATTATAATGATCATATTGTATCACTCCGTAACGGTCTCTTACAGGCTGTTCAGTTTCCGGATTAACTTTTGCATAATAAAATTCACTTTCATCTTTCCCCGACCAATTTATATAACCTCTAATATGATTCGGACTGTCTTGATCACTGTACATTCTGGGAAAAAAAGTTTTATCCGATCCGATATAATTTCTTGTTCTTTTGTAATCTACAATTTTATATTTATCATTACCTTCTTTATCAACTTTTTCATAGTATATCGCTTTAGTTTTCGGATATGGATCATCTTGATCTAATGACGAATTAAAATATTGCCCGTACATCAACGGTCGATCCCCATATTGTTCACGGTTCAAATAACCTAATAATGAGAAAACATCATCCGGTTTATTTTGATTCATTGGAGTATCTGCTTTAG
>JAUVIG010000252.1 GCA_030592825.1 Chlorobiota bacterium
ATTTTTCATATCAATTAGAAGCAGAAGGAGGTTCCGAACCTTATAATTGGAATATTAATATTTCCTATAATGAAGAAACAATTAATGAATCCTACCCTTTAATAAGTTCAAATCAATTAACCCCGAATGATAATGATGACGGGTATGCTGTTCAATCTATAGATTTTGATTTTCCTTTTTACGGTGAACTGTATAATGAATTTACTGTAAGTACTGACGGTTCTTTATTGTTTGAGGAAGGATTTGAATATTTGAGAACTGAAGAAGCAATTATGGGAACTAAAATGATTGGTGTATTCGCTTCAGACCTTATGATATTCCCTGAAGATAATGACGGTTTATTTTATGAAGGTGATGAAAACAGTGCGACTTTCAGGTGGAAAACATCGTTGTACGGAGATCAATCTGCTGATATTGATGCGGCAGTTACTTTATTTCCAAACGGCGATATGAAGTTTTACTACGGTGATAATATTACAGAAGGATTAAGCTGGGCTTCAGGTGTTTCAAACGGTTCAGGAAGTTATAAGATTGCGAATATTTCCGGAGCATATTCTCCAAGTAATATACAACATAAATTCAGTTCGGGAGAATTTCCTTTCGGTATGGAAATAACTTCAAGCGGATTATTTGAAGGGATTGCTCCGGATGAGACAAGTTCATGGGATATTGAGTTTATAGTTACAGATAATAATAATATTTCTAAAACGAAAATATTAACATTTTCTACGATTTTGGTTTCAGTTAATGAACTTGAACTTGAGAATATTCGATTATTTCCAAATCCTTTTAAAAAGTCTGTTTTTATTAGTTATTTTATTGAAAATGAGTCTTATGTGAATTTATCAATTTATGATATAGCAGGAAGACATATTCAAACATTAATCAATGAAAATCAAACTGCCGGAGATTATCAAAGTGCATGGAGTCCGAATGTGCCACATGGATTGTATATATATCGGATTGAAACTGATGAGTTTACACAAACCGGGAAATTGATTTTTCAATAAGCTGTTATTAAAAATTATAAATTGATATAGGCTGTGGTTTAGATATTCTTGGGTAATTTTGCAAATACTGCGTAGCAGTAAAACAATAGTAACCCCAGGTGTAACCTGTGGAAAATATAAATACAACATCAACACCGAAAGGTGTTGAACTCCTATCGGAGTTCTTGTTTGAGTGACATCTTTAACACTTATGTTACACATAAGGTTATTATTGTTAAATCACTTTGTGATTTTTATGTCATATATTCTTCACAGAATACCTAAACCATAGCCATAGACATGCTGAAACCTGTCTGTAGTCAGGCAGGCAAGTTTGGTATAGCTTATTGTTAATTATTTTTTTGTTTATATTTATAAGTTGTACACTATAAGAAATATTGACTAATGCAAAAAGAATTAATTTATAGAAATATTTCAATGGCAGGTGGTGTTTTAATACTTCTTACACTATTCTTTGACTTTTTAAGACCTATAGATAATGAATTCTATAATTTTGCATATGATTTTACTTGGATGATAACAATGACTTCTGCATTTCTTTGGTATAGAAAAGTAATTTTATTAGTTGGACTATTACTTTTTCTGGTAGAATTTAATATAAGTTTATTGTTTAATCCAATATTTACAATTAATGACACAGAAATTTTGACTTCAAGTTTGAAAAGAATAGGAAATGTATTTCTTATTGCAGGTTTTATTTGTTTGATAATAGGATTATGGGATAAGTTAAAGATTAAATATTTAAAAAATGATTTAAATTTTGGAATAGTGCCATTAATCTCATTTATAGTAGTGATTACTGGTATTGTACAAATTGTTATCAGATCAATATGAATATAAACAGTGTATAATACGAACCGTTAAGTTGTTTCATTATTAAAATCAACAATTCAACAAATTTTTCACTCAATCATACCGTCTTTTAATCTGATAATTCTGTCTGACATTTGAGCTAATTCATTATTGTGTGTAACAATAACAAAAGTTTGATTATATTTATCTCTTAATGAGAAGAAAAGTTTATGAAGAGCATGTTTGTTTTCTGTATCAAGATTACCTGAAGGTTCATCAGCAAGAATAATACAGGGATTGTTAATCAATGCTCTTGCAACTACAACTCTTTGCTGTTCTCCGCCCGACATTTCACCCGGTTTATGATCTGCACGATCTGAAAGGTTTAAAAAAGTAAGAAGTTCATTTGCAGATTTGATGATTTCTTTTTTGTTTTTACCTCTGATAAAAGCAGGCATACAAATGTTTTCAAGAGCAGTAAATTCAGGTAACAGATGATGAAATTGAAAAACAAACCCGATATTCTCATTTCTGAATTTTGAAAGTTTTTTTTGCTTTAATTGAGTGATATCAGTCATATTTATTGATATCTTTCCGGTATCAGCCGGCATTAATGTTCCTATAATCTGCAATAATGTTGTCTTTCCTGCTCCGCTGGGTCCTACAACAGAAACAATTTCACCTTTATTTATTTCAAGATCAATGCTTTTTAAAACCTTCAGATTATCAAAAGATTTGCTGATATTTTCAATTTTTATCATTTCTCAATACGGTTCTTCTATCTTTGTTTTCCGGTTTTATCGCCTGTCAGAAGTTCATCTTCTTCTTCGTTAATTATTTTTTTCCCTGTAACATCAGTGAACTTATAAACAGTAAAATCCAAATTCGATTCAAAACCTCCTTTTCCTGTAATTTCAAAACCGTCTTTATCTGTAATATTTACAGGCTTCACTGAATATATTTTTTCTTCTTTTTCGTCAATAAAAAGCTCTTCGGTTGTTAAAACACTTTCGTTGATATTAGTTAATATAACATTACCTTTTGCTTTTGCAAAACCTTTATTTTCATAGTAAACACTGTAGTCTGCTGTTAAACTTGAACGAAGCATTTTATTTTTGTCGTAAAACTTTAAATCAATTCCTTCCGGAAACAAAGTATGTTCATTATCTTTGCCTGTATATTTATAAGCAAGAGGAGTAATTAATTTAACTTGTGTTTTGGCATTAATGCTGTATTCTGAATGAAGATTTATAACCGTAATATCCGGTAATTCTTCTTTGTTTGTTAATGCTCTTATCTCATCCAAATCATTCTCACAAGAAAATATTATAAGGATTAATAATATAAAAAACACCTTATATAAATTTTGTGAGTTTAGCATAAATATAAAAGTTATTTTGCTTACTTTCAGTTTGAAAGAGTATTAAGAGCTTTTTTTATTCGTTCCATTGCTAAAGTAATTTTATCTTTACCTATTGCAAAAGAAAATCTTATGCTGTTCGGATTTCCGAAAGCAGTTCCGGGAACAGTAGCTACATGTGCTTCATTCAATAAATACATACTTAAATCTGATGAATTTTTGATATTAATGTAATTATTGATTTTTCCGAAGTATTCTTTTACTTCAGGAAATATATAAAAAGCACCTTCGGGAATATATGTCTTAAACCCGGGAATATCCTGCATTAACGAAACGATTAAATCTCTTCTTTCTTTAAACGCTTGATTCATTCCCATAGTATATATATTATCTCCGCTTAATGCGGCAAGAGCTGCTTTCTGCGAAATTGAACTTGCTCCGGAAGTATATTGTCCTTGCAGCTTAATACATGAATCTGCAATCCACTTTGGTGCTGCCATATATCCCAGTCGCCAACCGGTCATTGCATATCCTTTTGATACACCGTTAATTAGAATTACTCTGTCTTTAATATCTTCAAATTGTGCAATGCTTTCATGTTTGCCTATAAAATTTATATGTTCATAGATTTCATCGGAAATTATGTAAATATCTTCGTGCTTTTTGATAACATCTGCAATTGCAGACAATTCTTCTTTTGAATAGACACTGCCGGCAGGATTGGAAGGTGAACTGTAAACAAGAATTTTTGTTTTATTTGTTATTGCCTTATCAATTTGTTCAGCAGTAGCTTTATAATTCGTTGAAATATCAGTCTTTATTAATTTCTTTTTCCCTTCTGCTAAATTGATTAATTCTGCATAACTAACCCAATATGGTGTAGGAACTAATATTTCATCTCCTTTGTTTATTAAGGTAAGAATTGTATTTGCTAATGCTTGTTTTGCTCCGTTTGAAACAACAATCTGATCCTTTGTGTAATCAAGATTATTTTCTCGTTTTAATTTATCTACAATAGTTTGTCTTAAATCTGAATATCCCGGTACAGGTGTATAGAATGTATAGTTCTTATCAATAGCTTCTTTTGCTGCTTGTTTAATATGTGCAGGGGTAGGGAAGTCCGGTTGTCCTACACTCATATCTATAATGTCAATACCCTTTTCTCTTAATTCGCTGCTTCGTTTTGCCATCTCAAGAGTTTGTGATACAGATATTCGCTTTATCCTTTTTGAAGTATAAATCATATATTCAATTATTGAAAATTATAAACATAATTATTGTCAGTTAATAAAAGTATTAATAAACAACAAAGATTTATATATTTTTTTTTATTTACAAATGATTAGGTGTTATTTTTTAAAAGCTGTTTTTTTAAATCCTTATACCACTCATAAAATTCGTTAAATATAATAATTTGCTCACCGAATTTTTCCAGATATTTGTCTTTTTCGACTTCTGTCAAGTGTATTTTTTTTATCTTATAAACCCAATCATCTCTCACGGATAGTGAATAACCGCCGATTATTCTGTTTCTTTCAATAACTTTAATTTTAGTAGCCATTGTTCTGTCGTCTTTATGTAGCCTTGCTGAAAATATCAATGATTTTTAAAATCTGCAAGTTTTGTTGTTTATTCTGATAACATCAGGATTTACTTTACTATTATCAAATTCTGTACCTTAAAATACTTGTTGCACAATATTTTGAAGAAAAAATGATATAGTTTTTTTCTTTTTATACATACTTATATATATTTTTGGAAAATTATTATGACTAAATTTAAAAAATGATGACAGATATATCCGTAGTAATATCTTTACTGAATGAAGAAGAATCATTGCCTGAACTTTGTGAGTGGATAACTAAAGTTTGTGATAATGAAAAGTTATCATATGAAATAATAATGATTGATGACGGAAGTAAAGATAATTCTTGGAATGTAATTGAGCGATTAGCTGAAGAAAATAAAAATATAAAAGGTATAAAGTTTATTAAAAATTACGGAAAATCCGCTGCAATTTTTGAAGGTTTTACTGTTGCTGCAGGTGATGTTGTAATAACTATGGATGCCGATCTTCAAGATAATCCTGAGGAAATCCCGGAATTATATAAAATGATAATGAATGATGATTACGATTTGGTTTCCGGATGGAAGAAAAAAAGATATGATCCTTTATTCAGTAAAAATTTGCCGAGTAAGTTTTTCAATCTTACAGCAAGAAGGGTAAGTGGGCTGAAATTACATGATTTCAATTGCGGTTTAAAAGCATATAAAAACAAAGTTGTTAAAAGTATTGAAGTTTACGGTGAAATGCACAGATACATACCAATTCTCGTTAAACAAGCCGGATATTCTAAAATCGGAGAGAAAATCGTAAAACATCAAGAACGGAAATACGGTAAATCGAAATTCGGAATTGAAAGGTTTATTAACGGATTCTTAGACCTGCTTTCAATTACATTTATTACAAGATTTGCAAAACGGCCGATGCACTTTTTCGGCACAATAGGATCCTTTAGTTTTTTTGCAGGATTTGGAATACTGATTTATTTATCAATTGCAAAAATATTTTGGGCACAATATGCAATGACAGATCGTCCTTTATTTTTCTTGGGTTTATTGGCAATAATATTCGGGAGTCAGTTATTTCTTACAGGCTTACTCGCTGATCTTGTTTCGAGAACTTCGCAAGACAGGAA
>JAUVIG010000118.1 GCA_030592825.1 Chlorobiota bacterium
AACCTCTAATAATTAATTTCTTTCAAGAAACAAATATAATGAACAAGATGCAAGGCATAATTTTTTTGGAATAGCCGTAGTTATTGCAAAAAAATTTAACGCAGTCAGATTGTTTATTATATTTGTTGCCATATGATTTTCTTAAAACTTTCTGTTTGGGCTATGATATAAAAAAGCCTGTAAATAAATTACAGGCATTTAAAATTATGTATATCTGTTTTTTTTAACCGATTGCATATCGTTTGAATCCCAAAACTTTAGCTTCAGCATCTACTTCTTTCAAAAAGTCTCTTATTGTCTTTTTATTATCTTTTACCCATTGCTGATTTAATAAAGTATTTTCTTTAAAAAATTTATTTAATCTTCCTACAGCAATCTTTTCGGCTAAGTCAGCAGGTTTACCTTCTTGAATGGCAAGTTCTTTACCAATTTCAATTTCTTTATCAATAACATTTTGCGGAACATCATCTTTATCAACTGCTACCGGATTCATGGCTGCAATTTGCATAACGATGTCTTTACCTGCATTTTCGTCAATTGCTTTACTGAAACCTGCAATTGTAGCTAATTTATTTCCCATATGTATATATGATGAAACAGATTCTCCTTCAATTTTATCGTAATAAGCAAGTTCAACTTTTTCACCAATTACACCGGTTTGGTTAATTATTTCTTCAGAAATTTTAGCCCCGTTAAGTTCTAAACTTAATAATTCTTCTAATGTAGCAGGATTTTTTTCAATTGCAAGATCAAGAATTTGATTAGCAAACTTTACAAAATCATCATTTTTAGCAACAAAGTCTGTTTCACAATTCAAAGAAATAATTGCAGCTCTTTTACCGTCAATAGAATTTTTAGCCAAAACTGCTCCTTCTGAAGCATCTCTGTCTGCTCTTTTACCGGCTACTTTTTGTCCTTTTTTTCTTAATATATCAATAGCTTGATCAAAATCACAATCAGACTCAGTTAATGCGTTTTTGCAGTCCATCATACCTGCGCCGGTCATTTTTCTTAATTTTGCAACATCAGATGCACTAATTTTTGCCATTTTATCTTTATTTTATTTTTAGTTATTTAAACTTTTATTTTTGCGAGCTCTTGTTTTAGGTTTTACCGGTTTTTCTGAAGTTTCTTTTACAGTATCTTTCTTTTCAGCATTTTTTTCATTTAATCCTTCTATAATTGCCTGTGTTATAACATCAACAATAATAGAAATCGATTTTGAGGCATCATCATTTGAAGGTATAGGAAAATCAATACTCGGGTCAGAGTTTGTGTCGACCATTGCAAAAATTGGAAGACCAAGTTTTTTTGCTTCAGCTACAGCAATTTTTTCTTTATTAACATCAACAACAAAAATAGCTGTCGGTACTCTTCTCATATCAACAATACTACCTAAGTTTTTTTCAAGTTTTGCTCTTTCACGTGTTACTTGCAGTCTTTCTCTTTTAGAGATTTTATCAAAAGTTCCGTCTTTTTCCATTGTATCAATCAATTTCATTTTTTTAACGGCTTTTCTGACTGTTCTGAAGTTAGTTAGCATCCCGCCTGACCAACGTTCCGTGATATAAGGCATTCCTGTTGTTTTAACTTTCTCTTCTACAATATCTTTTGCTTGTTTTTTTGTTGCTACAAATAAAATTTGTCTGCCTGATTTTGCGATTTGCTTTATTGCTGCACTTGCTTCATCAAGCTTTGCCATTGTTTTGTACAAATCAATTATATGAATACCGTTTTGCTCCATGAATATATAAGGAGCCATTTTCGGATTCCATTTTCTTTTCAAATGTCCGAAGTGAACACCTGCTTCAAGTAATTGTTTAAAATCTACTTTTGCCATTTTTTTTAATTAAGTTTACATTCTTTAATAAATCAATTACCAAGTAGCAACTTTTCAGTTAGTCTCAGTAATTTAGATACTAAACTTAAATGATATATTAAGTTCAAATCTGATACTTGTATTGAACGGATACAGACAAAAAAATGCCGATTCGCTCATTACGGTTGATATTAACGTTTACTGAATTGGAATTTTTTACGAGCTTTTGGTTGCCCCGGTTTTTTCCTTTCTACTACTCGAGAATCTCTTGTTAAGAATCCTTGTTTCTTTAAAGCAACTTTATCTTCCGGATTTATTATAACCAATGCTTTTGAAATTGCAAGTCTTAATGCTTCTGCTTGTCCCTTAATACCACCACCTTTTAAATTTGCGGTAATATCATATTTGTCTTCAGCATCCACAATGGTAAAAGGTTTCTTAATTTGATATTTATACTCAGGTACAGTAAAGTAATCTTCAAAATTCTTTTTATTTACAACAATATTACCTTTACCTTCTTTGAGATATATTCTTGCAATTGCGGATTTTCTTCTGCCTGTTACATTTATTGTATCCATATTATTTTATTGAATTTAAGTCTATTTTTTTAGGTTTTTGAGCTTCTTGATTATGTTCTGAACCGACATATACATATAAATTTCTATATATTGCTCGGCCAAGTTTGTTTTTCGGCAACATACCTTTTACAGCTTTTTCTATTAAAGCAATTGGTCTTTTATCCATCAATTCTTGAGCAGTTTGTACTCTTTGCCCTCCGGGATAACCGGTATGTCTAATATATTGTTTGTCTGACCACTTTTTACCGCTTAATTCAATTTTCTCGGCATTGATCACAACAACACTATCTCCACAGTCAACGTGAGGAGTAAAACTCGGTTTGTTTTTTCCTCGTAATATCTTGGCAACTTTTGAAGCAAAACGTCCTAAAATTTCGCCTTCAGCATCAACTAAAAACCATTCTTTATTGACTGTTGCTTTATTTGCCGATATTGTTTTGTAACTTAAAGTATCCACTTTTATATTCTTTTTTTATTATTAAATAAAACTATACACTAAAGATTTTCGGACTGCAAAAGTAAAATAAATTTATAAAAGAACAATAGTTTAGTAAAATATTTGAGATATTTTCAAAATTAAAGGTTTTTGGTCGTAATACTATCACATTATGTTCGTTAAATAGAAAAGACAAATTAATAATAATAAAATCAGTGAATCGATTAAAAAACATATTTGAAAAAACCTTGTATTTCTTTCCTATTCAATTGATATTTATACAATTCAGAAAAAATCATCTTTTATTATTGTCTTGGATATTTTTGTTTGCCGTTATCACAGGAAATTTCGGATCAGCCTATGGTATTCCTTCTTTATTTCTGATTCCTGAATATTTAAACACAGTAAATATGTTATCATATTTCTTGTTGGGTATTTCACTCGGAGTATTTATAATGTCTTATCATATATCAGGTTACGTAACCGGAGGATATTTATTTCCTTTTCTTGCAACTTTACCTTATCCGTTTTGGAAATATTCAATTAATAATTCTTCTGTGCCTTTATTGTTTTTAGTCGTATATATAATTAATACAGCCAAATTTCAGCGTAATGAAGAACTATTAGACACACTTAGTATTACGATGAATACCGGAGCTTTTTTGACAGGTGTCTTTTTATTTATTCTTATTTCCTTTTTATGGTTTTTTACCGCAAATATCAATATTTCAAAAATTTATACTGAAAAAGAAGAGGTTTCCGATAAAGATAAGAATCCTAAAATAATTAAAAAAATTATTGAAAAAGATACTGAATGGAAAATGTTTAATACACCGAATGAAAGCGGTAAATACTGGAAGGTTAAATTGTATTTATCAAATCCGTTTAGATTAAAAAGAGCAAGATATTACAGCCATTACAGAGCAGATCATATTCAAAAAGTATTAAGACATAATTATAAAAATGTGTTGTATTTTTCATTTGCTGTTTTAATAACAGTATTAATAACAGGAATTTTTAAAGATTCCAAAATTATTATTATTCCGGCTGCTGCAAGTATTAACATTGTACTTTCTTTAATAATTTTATTTTCAGCTGCTGTTTTTTCATTTTTAAAAGATTGGAGTGTCTTATTTCTTATAATTGCTGTAATTGCACTTAATTTTATATCAAAACATTCATCACTTAAATATCACCAATCAGCATATGGTCTTGATTACGATGTGCAGTATGATATTGCGGATTCTCTTACAGATAACACATATGAAATCAGAGAAAACGATTTTAATAATACAATTAATATTCTAAATAAACGAAAAGAAAGATTAACGAAAAATAAACGGAAAAACAAAGTTCCTATAGTCTTTATTAATACAAGCGGCGGTGGTTTGCGTACGGCTTTATGGACTTATGTTGCTTTACATTACGCCGACAGTGTAACAAACGGAAAATTACTTAAACACACTCAGCTTATTACAGGTGCATCAGGCGGAATGTTGGGTGCTGCATATCTGAGAGAATTATACTTAAGAAAACAAAATCAGCAAATGTCGGAATGGTATAATGATACATTAGTTAATGCTATTTCAAAAGATATATTAAATCCGGTTGCATTTTCATTAGCATCAGGTGATTGGTTTTTTCATTTTCAAAAATTCAGTTATAACAAAAAACGCTATTATAAAGACAGAGCATATATTTGGGAAAAAACTTTAAACGAAAATACCTTCAACTTTATGGATAAACCGCTTATTTCTTATTCTGAACCTGAAACGGAAGCAATTATTCCCATGTTGATTTTCAGTCCGTCAGATGTTGAACACGGCAGGAAGATTCTAATATCTTCTCAAGATATTTCATATTTCGAGAAAAATTCTCAAACCGGTTTATTTGCTCAAAAGAGAAGTGCGGTAAATATTGATTTCAGAAGAAAATACAAAGAATACGGAGCTGACAGCTTGCGATTTTTAACAGCAATACGAATGAGTTCTACTTTTCCGTATATTACACCTTATGTAGATCTTCCCGGAAATCCTCAATTAAGAATTTTAGATGCCGGATTACACGATAATTACGGTTTATCAACTTCTTTGGAATTTGTTTCGATTTTCAGAGAATGGTTGAAACAAAATACAAGCAAAATCATTTTTGTTCAGATAATATTCAGGGACAAATCTGCAAAAAAGGAAAACACCGGACTTATCTCATCAGTAGTAAGCCCGTTTTCGGGAGTTTTTCAAAACTTTTTTACTTTTCAGCAAATGAATTTTGAAAAACAACTGATGCAAATGGACAAACACTTAAAGGAAAATATCACATTTATAAATATTGTATTGGAATCAGAAAAAGAAATATCAATAAGTTGGCGACTTACCAAAGAAGAAAAAAGGCTTATAATGCTTGGGGTTAAAGACGACAATAATATAAAAGCGATTAATGTTCTTAAAAATTATTTAGATTAATCCTTAAATCCGCAAGTCATCAGATGACTGTCAAGGGTTTGGATACAGACCTGCGGTTTATAGGTTAATACAGCTTAGAAAATACCATATAGTTCAGCATCAATTTTATTAATTACTTCACTTAAGTCTTTAGGGTTTTTTGAAAAATCTTTATCATTAACATCAAGAATCATAAGTTTTCCCAGATTATATTCCGTAATCCAAGCTTCATATCGCTCATTTAATCTTGTTAAATAATCAATTCTTATTGTATTTTCATAGTCTCTGCCTCTGGCTTGAATTTGTTGTACAAGTTTAGGAACATCTGCTCTCAGATATATCAAAATATCAGGCGGCAGAACCATAGAACTCATTAATTTGAATAAACTTTGATAGTTTTTAAAATCTCTTGTCGGCATCAAACCCATATCATGCAAATTCGGAGCAAAAATAAACGCATCTTCGTATATTGTTCTGTCTTGAATAACAGTTTTACCGGATTTTCTGATATCAAGAACCTGATTGAATCGACTGTTTAAAAAATAGACTTGCAAACTAAATGACCATCTTTGCATATCTTCATAAAAATCACTTAGATAAGGATTGTCATCAGCATCTTCAAAACGCGGTTCCCATTTATAATGTTTTGCTAAAAGAGCTGTTAAAGTTGTTTTCCCGGAACCGATATTTCCCGATATTGCTATATGTCTGCTGTTTTCTTTGTTGTTATACATTCCGCTTAATTTAATTTTCAAAAACTATAAAAATAAAAAATTATTGATTCCTTTAATAATTTTTTCTTTGATTGTTAATAACTTGAAGATAATTTATTTTTCACCAAAACAATACAGATAACCATCCCTGCATGCAACATATATCTTTCCGTCAACTGCAATAGGTGTTGCATCAATCTCTATATCAGGAATGTGATCTAATAATGTCAGTTTATTATTTTCTAAATCAATCTTATATAAAAATATACCTTTATCGGTTGCTGCTATAATTTTATCTTTAATTATTATTGGAGTTGAAATGGTTCCTTCAATCTTTTCATCGAATAATAATTTTGGTGTCGAATATTTTGTTTTTGCATCAGGGCCGATTGCAGTTTTTGTCTGATC
Organism: Chlorobiota bacterium; assembly: GCA_030592825.1. GTDB lineage: Bacteria > Bacteroidota > Bacteroidia > Bacteroidales > JAADGE01 > JAADGE01. The sequence goes on from JAUVIG010000118.1 coordinate 6,396, forward strand.
AATTTCATCATGTTGAACAATATATAAATGCCCTGCAACATCAATAAATGCTGCAATATGTACATCTTCTTTCCCGACATATGCATCATTTACGGCTACAGAACCAATAATTCCGCCTTCCCAATGATACCACTTTTTGTTCTCTGTAGGGAAATACCAAACAACAGCATTTTCAGGAGATTTTGAAGGATCCAATTTTAATACGCCGCCTTGCCCGGGCATGTATTGCTTTTCAACCGAAACCATAATGCAATTATCATAAGTAACTGCCGGTGAGCCGTCCATATCTGTTCCGGTATAAAAATCCCACACATTCTTTCCTGATTTTATGTCATAACCATACACATGCCCTGAACCCGATGCAGTATAAATAATATCCTTAATTATTGAAGACGAAGATTCACTGACAACATCGTTTTTATGGAATTTTGCATCGTAATCGGTATAATATTTTATTTCTTTATGAACTTTAGGTTGCAGCCTTTCGTTTCGCAATTCTATCCGGGCAGGATCAGGATCAAAAACCGTAAATAAACCGTTTTCTAATGCCAGATATGCTGTATCATTTATAATTAGAGCTGAACCGTCAACATCGCGGCTGTAACTTTTTGTCCTTTTGGAATTTAATCGCCACAGCTCTTTCCCTGTTAAATATGATATTGCTCTTAAACTCGGAATATATTTATCATTAATGTCATTCCAATATCCTCTTCGACTTCCTTGTATAATTAAATATTTTGTTTCAGGATTTGTATCCTTTTTGTTTTCCCAAAAAGTTCCGGTTCCTTTAATAATATCATCAAAACGGTATTCCCAAACAACTTCTCCGGTTTCTGCTTTAATTTTTTTTAAGTTATAATCAAAAGCTCCGAGAATTAAATAATCACCGGTTTCTTCCCTGATATATAAGGGTTGGCCCGTCCAACCTGCCCCTTTCCATGTTTTTAAAGGGTTTCCGTATGCCGGGCTTATTCCTTCACCAAGATATAATTTCCAAATTAAGTCAAGTTTATCCGGGGCTTCATTACCGTAATAATTTCGTTGTTCATTACCGAGATAAGTACCGATTACAACTTCTTTTACTTGGGAAAAAGAACTGTTTAAGCTTAAAATCATAAAAATTATGATAACTGAATACTTCATATTACAATTTTTTTAATGCTTAAAAGTAACAAATCGAGTAGGTAGGGGAATTACTTCCCCGCCCTCTCACACCACCAAGCATGCTCTCGCACTTGGCGGTTTCAATTAATTGTTTAACAGTTTGTAATTTAATGACAAATTAAATAATCCTTGTTGCTCAAACCATTTTAGGTTCATTGCCTGATGTACTTGCGGACTGCTTGACTTTCGCCACCAGCCTTTTCCCGATAAAGCGATAATCCAACTTTGCCACTTATCTACTCCGTTTTTATATAAGAAACGTTGTAATCCAATAACTCTCTTGGTTTGCTTTATCCTGTAACACCTTAACTTTCGGCGTATCCAACTGTCTAAATTTTGAAATAGTTTTTGACTTTTGGTATATCGAAAATACTGAAACCAACCCGGTAACATCGAATTTATTTCTGAAACTATTTGTTCAAAACTTCTTCCTCTGTTTCGTTTTGTGATTTTTCGTATCTTTGACTTAAAACGCTTGACGTTATCTTTTGCAATGATTAAATTTCCATCCGATAGGATGGTGTGTCCTAAAAATGTTGTTTCATTGCTGTAACAAACTTTGCTCTTGGTCTCATTGACTTTGAGTTTCAGACTGTTTTCAATGAAATTGCCGATTGATTGTTTTACTCGTTCCCCTGCTTTTCGGCTGCGAACAAATATAACAAAATCATCGGCATAACGAACAAAACTATGCTCTCTGTTTTCTAATTCCTTATCTAATTCGTCTAAAACAATATTAGATAACAGTGGAGATAAAGGGCTGCCTTGTGGTGTCCCTTTTTCTCGTTGTGATATGAGTCCTCCTGAAAGTATTCCGCTTCGCAAGTATTTCCTTATCAGTCGTAAAAGTATTTTATCTTTTATCTTGACTGATAATTGATACATTAATCGGTCGTGATTTACTTCATCGAAAAAACTTTTCAAATCCATATCTACAACTACAGCCCTACCCTCTGCTACATATTCACCCGCTTGTTGCAATGCTTGTATTGCTCTTCGCTTGGGGCGAAATCCGTAACTGAATTCGGAAAATTCATTCTCGTAAATCGGTGTTAAAACTTGGGCGATTGCTTGTTGAATTATTCGGTCGGTTACGGTGGGAATACCCGGTTTTCTGATACCTCCGCTGTGTTTAGGTATTTCAACCTGTTTAACAGCTTGCGGTTGATAAGTTCCTCGTAACAAACTTTCTGTAAATAATTCTCCGTGTTCTTTAAACCAATCTGCAAACTTTCCTGTAGGCATTTGGTCTATTCCTGCTACGCCTTTATTCCGTTTTACTTGAAGGTAACCTTGTTTAAAATTCGCCTGCGAACAAACTATTGTCATCAAATTCTCTGTTAAGGCTCGTCCTTGTTGTCCCGCTTTATTTACTTGCTTCACTTTTCTTGCTTCTGCTCCGTTTACGTCTTCACAGTTGTCGAAAGAGTGAATAGCATTCTGTTGTTGTTCTGTGAACAAATCCAACTGATATGCTATTTCTTGCTGACGCTTCATAAATAAAAATTCTTACTGACTGCTCCTTAAATTAACTAATTCAGACCTTCATCTTGTAAAAAAATCAAGACTACTATGTCCTCTGCTGACTTCTCACTCTTACCATTTTGACCTCTCGCCGATTGTTACCGCTCGGTTTGTTGCTGTTGCAACAGGTGATGAGACCTCTCGGGATAAGATAATAAACTTTCCTTGCGTTCTGCTTGATTTACTATTTGAGTTTACGGTTGAATTTTGGGCGTTCCCAATCCAAAGCTCGGTTGCCCAACTCAAACAAGCCTTATATCAGATTCCTGTTTGTCAGAACTTCAAGTTTGCTGATGGCTTTACCGAAACAAGTTCGGCACAGGCTTTTCAGATTTGCAATCACTTGCAACACCCTTGCCAATCGCTATTGTTTCCTATCAACTCGGCACATACAGAGACTTGCACTCTGTTAGTTTATTACCATGCCCGACATACT
>JAUVIG010000529.1 GCA_030592825.1 Chlorobiota bacterium
AGAATAAAGAACTATCGGAATATAATAATAAACTTGAATTAATAAAAAAAGTTAAAACGGGGGATAATCCTTATATATATGGCTTCAGAGATTTAGAAAATGATAATGATTTAGAATTAATTACTGTCGAAAATCATAAGTTAAATATTTATACTAATGATTTGAAATCCAAAAGAGAATTTCCGTTACATTTTTGCGGTCAAGGTTTAGGTTATATTTATACATTTCAAAATAATAATAATACATACATACATTTCAAAATCGGAGATTCTTCATTTGTTTTGCATTATCTCAAAAACAGATTTTATTACTTGAAAAGCTTTCTTCATCTTGCAATATTAATTCTATGGTATTTATTTATTTGTTTCGTACAAAAGCTGAATTCAAGAAGATTGGAATCAGAAAATATCAAACTGGAAAACATAGTGAAAGAGAGAATAATTGAGTTAAAATTAAAAAATAAAGAACTAAAAAAGCAAAAAAAAGAAATATACATCCAAGCAGAAGAATTAAGAACTGTCAATGAACATTTGATTGAACTTGACAAATTTAAAGATTCAATAACAGGAATGATTGTGCATGATTTGAAAAACCCTTTAAATATCATTATTAACAGTGATAATGTTGCTTACACAAAACAATCGGGACGTCAAATGTTAACAATGGTTCAAAATATTCTTGATGTTCAAAAGTTTGAAGAAACACAAATAGATATTAATATAAAAAATGAATCAGTTCATTTGATTGCAGAAAATGCTTTACAACAAGTAACACTTCTTATTGAAAAAAAGAACCTGAATATTGAAAACAATATACCGCATGAATACGGTGCTTTATCAGATATTGAGAAAACAACAAGAATATTCATTAATATTCTTACGAATGCAATAAAATTTACACCTAATAACGGAAGTATTATTATAAATTGTGATGTAACAGTGAAAAATAAAAAAAAATCGGGAGTTGACAATTCGCAACTTTCTTATTTAAGAATATCAGTTACAGATACAGGAATAGGAATTCGGTCTGATAAACTTGATAAAATTTTTGATAAATTTGAACAAGTTTCTGAAGAAAAATCCGATGAAATATTCTTTTACTCTACAGGACTTGGCCTAACATTTTGTAAGTTAGCAATTGAAGCACAAGGCGGTGAAATTGGTGTTAAATCAAAACAGAAAAAAGGCAGTACCTTTTGGTTTACCTTACCGAGAGGAGAAGACATCAATCCGGATAAAGATATTATACCGGAAAAAATATTAAAGTCGGAATTGATACTTACATCTTCAGATACTGAATATTTGCAAACCTTTATTGATAAATTGAAAAAAATTGAAGTTTATGATATAAGTGAAACAGAAAAAATATTAACTCAAATTGATTCAACTAAAAGCAAAGGAATTACAGATTGGAAAAATAAAATGAAAAATGCCCTTTTTATAACTGATGAAGATTTATTTGCAGAACTACTGAAATTATAATAATTTTGAATTATTAAGAAAATGCGTATTTAACATCTATACAAATGAAAAAACATAAAATATTAATTGTTGACGATGATCATCAAAATTTGCAATTATTATATGCATATCTTAACGAAATTAATCCTTCGTTTAACGTTATAAAAACAACCAGAAGTGAAAAAGCTGTGAAATTAGCGAAAAGCAGACTTCCTGATTTAATTATTACTGATTGGGAGATGCCTTCATTAAGCGGACTTGATTTAATTATAAAGTTAAAAGCTGATGCTGAAACAAAAGAAATTCCGGTTATTATGTTAACCGGCATTATGTTGGCTTCAGAGAATCTGAGAGTTGCTTTTGAAGCAGGAGCTACTGATTTTATTTCAAAACCTATTACAAAAAATGAATTATCAGCAAGAATAAACTCTGTATTACAATTATCTGACAGTTTTAAAGAAATTAAACGACTTAATGCAACCAAAGACAAGTTTTTTTCTATTATTGCTCATGATTTAGCAGAACCTTTTAACGGTTTATTGGGAATTACTGAAATGTTAAAAGATAACGTTGATAATTATCCTAAAGAAAAAATTAAACAACTTGTTAATTTGTTACATAAAAGTGCCGAACAAAATTTCAGGCTTTTAAATAATTTACTTCAATGGTCTCGTGCTCAACAAGGCAGCATACCTTATGATCCTGAAAAAATCTCACTGAAAAAGTTGTTCCCGGATATTGCTGAAATTTTTAAAACTACATCAATGAATAAAAACATAGAATTTGAAACCGGACCCAAAAACGACTTGTTTGTTTATGCCGACAAAAATATGTTAACAAGTACTCTTAACAACTTAATAAACCCTGCTTTTAAATATACAAAAGAGAAAGGGAAAGTAATATTAAGCACTGTGAAGCATGATGATTTTGTTGAATTTATCGTATCGGATTCAGGTGTGGGAATCAGTAATTCAGACATAGAGAAATTATTCAGATTAGATGCTATACATTCAACACTCGGAACAAAAGATGAAAAAGGAACAGGCTTAGGATTAATTTTATGTAAAGAATTTATTGAAATAAACAAAGGCAAAATTTGGGTTGAAAGCAAATTGAAAAGAGGAACTAAATTTCATTTTACGATACCAATATCATAGGTTTTTTAAGAGTTTTCGGAAAAAAATCAACTTTGTTTGGATATAATCAATTGCCTACAATCCGGTTGAAGACTTAAAATCTGAATAAAACAAAATTACGGGTGCATGAATTTTGTCAACTCATCAATAATATCTTCCGGAATATATTTTTTTATATCAACAATAATTCCTTTTGTTATGCCAAATCGCCTTAAAATATCTTATACCAATTTTTCTCTGACCACCCAAATCATTTTGTAATCATGATGTTCCAACAACTTCTCGATTGATTCCGTCCATCCCCTGCCCTTCAATTCAAAAGGACCTATCTCATCAATTACAACAAAATCGGTCTGACCGAGTTTTTCCGGTTTTAAGAT
>JAUVIG010000238.1 GCA_030592825.1 Chlorobiota bacterium
CACTTGGGGTAATGCTGAAGGAAATGCTACAAACACTGCAATGATTGATGTTTGCTATTATAATGGTAATTATACTAAAGCTGGTGAACACCCAAGATTGGTTTCTCCTCATGATACTCCAACTACTATTTTTTCAGGAGATGATTTAACAGATGGAAAAACAACCAAGTTTAAAGTTTTAGATGATGCATCTGCATTCTCTGATTGGGAAAATATTGATGATGACACAGAAATTGATGCTCTTACAGGTATTAATGATTATAATACACTAACTTTAGAAGTTGATGATATTGTAGCTTTTGAGCTTGCTGATGGGAAAAAAGGTGTAATAAAAGTAAAAAGTTGGACACCCGGTTGGGGAACAAATGATAATATCACACTTGATGTAATCGTTCAACAAAATGCACCTGTAAAATAATCGAATATTAAAATACAAAATAAAAAGAGAGGCTTAAGGTCTCTCTTTTTTTATATCCTTTTGAGGAGGATATGATACCAACAGAAATTTCAGAAAATACTTTTATCAGCTTCTGACAAAAATACCCGACATTTCCAATAATTGCGGTTTATCTTTTAAAGCAACTTTAGCAACAAATGAATAATCTCTTGTCCGGTCTTGTAACTCTTCCAATGTTTTATTACGGTCTTTGGTGCTTTGTTGTGCTTCTCCTTTTTCTTCAAGAAAAGACAAATGCGTATCGTTTTTCAACTGACTTTTAAAATAAAGTTCTTATTATTGTTTATAAAACCTTATCTTTTATTTTTAACCTTAATAGAAATAAAATAACAAAATGCACCAACCTTATTACCTTATTTATTTGGCTCTATGCTGTTTATGGTGGATAAAGTTATATTTATGATATTTGAAAATGCAAAATTCAACAGAAATATTTACTGTAAAATCCGTAGGATTGATCTATTTGTAACACATTACGGTAGTGCCGTGTAAAAGCATTGGAATTTAATTCCGCAGGAACGTCCCAAAAGGGACTTTTAATAATGTTTGAGTTTAGCCACCGCACTTCCGTACGGTGTTACAATTAGGATGTCCCAAAAGGGACATAAAAAAATAAAAAAATTTTGAATTATCCACAATAAACAACATAGAACCATTTATCTTATCAGCAATAAGTTTCTATAATGTTCCGTGTAAACGAAATGTAATAAAGAACACACCGTCTTTGGGTTGAAAATGTGATAAGTTTCGTCTGTATTCGGAAATAATTTCTTTTATTTTATTTAGTAAATCTCTTTGTTAAAGCGATGTACAATCCCGATGACATTGTGATTTACTTTTCCTTCAAAAACAAAAGTTGCAGGTCCTGACAACCAAATATTTATAAATTTTCCATCTTTTTTTTCAAACCGAACCTTTAAAGTTCCGCCTTTCACATTAATTGTGTATTGCGCAGAATAAACATTATTAATTTCTGCATAAGTCAGGGCAGAAGCAACAGATCCTGTTCCGCAAGATAATGTCTCATTTTCTACCCCTCTTTCGTATGTTCTGACATTAATTGTTGCAGCATTTACCTTCTCAACAAAATTTACATTTATTCCTTTATCTTTATACTTATCAGAATATCTGATCTTTTGCCCTTCTTTATATACATCTGTCTTTTCAAGATCATCAACAAAGCTGATATAATGCGGTGATCCGGTATAACAAGAATAATTATCCCCTACTCGACTGACAGCATCAACATCATTCATTTTTAATTCAACAATTCCTGTTTTAAGTATTACAGCTTGATGTACACCATCAGATGCAATAAATTCTGCTTTATCTTTTATAATACCAATTTTATGTGCAAATGCAACAATGCATCTGCCGCCGTTTCCGCACATTGTTGCTCCGCTGCCGTCGGCATTATAATAATCCATTTCAAAATCATATTCAGAATAGCCTGCCCCGTACTTGTTAGGGGGTTTTTTAAGGATTATCAACCCGTCTGCACCAATACCGAGATGCCTGTCGCATAAATACTTAATTTTATCTTTTGAAAGATTGTCATTCTCACCGGAATAATTATTAATAATAATAAAATCATTTCCGGTTCCGTGATATTTGTAAAACTTCAACATATCAATTATTTCAATATTATTTTTTTACTAAAGTTATATGTTGAACTGTAAACTTTTATAAAATAAATACCTTTTGAATACGAAGATAAATCAATATTTATTAAATTACCGGGAGACTTAACTATAAATTTTTCAATCACTTTTCCTGACAAATTATTTATTTCAATAAAAACATTGGAAGATCCTATTTTATTAAGCCCTTGAATTGAAATTTTACCTGCGGAAGGATTAGGAAATATCTTAATTAAATTTTCATTTATTAATTGAATTGAATTTTCTTGTTCAAATTTCACGGCATCAAAGAGTACTTTCTTCCCGTCATCAGAAATATTGACAGAATCTCCGAGATAAACATAATAATTACCTGTTTGAGTAAAATTATATGCCCCGAGATCAACCCAAGTTCCTTGATTATTTTTCTGGTCTATTGTTACAATTGTACTCCCGCCTTCATAAAAAATCTTATAAAAAGCAGAATTTGTTATTTCTCTGTTATAAGTGTCGTAATCATCAGAAAATTCATCAGGTATATATGCCTTTATATTGTATAAATCATCAGCCGGTATATTCGGAGTCCAAGTAACATAACACTCATCATCTTCTCCTCCCATACCTACTGTCCACCAAAGATGTCCGTTTTGGGCAGCATCTGTATAAACACTTCGATAATATTTTTGCAAGTTTTCGTCATTATACATATAAAAACCATGATTATAATATACATCATCAATGTTTAAATCATTATATTCAGGTTCTTCACTTTGTGCTGTTAATGTCCATGCAACGGTTCCGTGAGTTCCGCCGGGGTCAAGATTTTGGAAGCCGTTATTATAACCCGGCCAATCATAATAGCTGTCTTTTCCGTTATAATTCGGATACCCGAAATTCTTATTCCCGTATGGGTCATTAAAAATAACAATATGCATATCCGGAAAATAACCAACAGCCAAAGTAAGATGACCCGATGCTGTTATCCAACTGCATATAGGATGCGGATATTGATTATTAATTTCAGTTGTTGTTTTTTCAAATGTACAGTTAGCTAACCAAACGTAATCGGTTGATTCCATTTTATGAAGCTCCTGAAAGTTATACATTCCACCTCCTGGACCCGGAGATGTATACGGATATACCCAAATATATGCATATCCTCCGTATGCATTTTTACTTGTAGAATATGCATCCAAATAAAAATTATTATAACGATATCTGTCCAAAATATAGCCGGAATAAAAAGATTTATGATTAGGCGGAACAGTATCAGGAAAGTTTAAAGCTTCGACAGGCCATTGAGGAAGCCTGTTATAATATGCCAAAGCCATCATTGAAGTTGTAGGTGCACAAGCAGCGTCTCCGTTTCTTCCGGTAGGAGCATCATATACTTGGTGAATGTACGGAACATCTTTCTCAAGAAGGATTGCATCTTTATTTTTTGATAAAAAAAAATCTTGATTATAAAATTTAGGCTTTATTTCTTTAGGATTATCTAACATTATTTGTTTTGAAACAATTTCAGACTTATTTTTATCTAATTTTGCTTTAATAATTTGTCGCTTATCATATGTTTGATATAAAATATTGCCGTCGGAAGCAAATGAAGGTGTCATTTCAAAAACATCTTCAGTATTTGTAATTTGCCTGATATTTTCTCCTTTATAATCCGAAATAAAAAGTTCAGAACTTATAAATACAAAAGTCATGGGATTTGCCTCTGTTCTTTGAAAAATAATATCATTTGAATTTTCATCCCAACTGCCTGCTCCGCCTTTACCTATTTTATATATTTTATTTGTTTCCAATTCATATACTGATAATTCCGTATTTCGATTTTGATAAAGAATTTTTTTGCTGTCAGGTGACCATTTCGGGTAGATAACACCGGTACCGTCATTAGGAAGTTTAACTTCTTTTTCTGTTTTGAGGTTCAATAAAATAAAATAATCTTGATTAACATCATAAACAGCATATTGAGCATCCGGGGAAACAGGAGTTAGATTTGAATATTGATTACCGGTTAATGTATATTGAATTTTTGGGTTTAAAATATTAAATTTCAGTAATGAAATATTTGACCTTTGCCTTCTCACAATAAATATATCACCGTTATTTGCAATTGAAGGCTGACTGTATAATTTTGCATATTCTAAAAGAATTGCATTTTTATTTTGTTCTAAATCATAATAAGCAGGGGCTTGCTCTCCGGTATAATTAATTGATTTGTAGAAAATATATTTTCCGTCTTCCGAAATATTAAAATAACGTCCGCAACCGGGGCTTTCAACCAAAGTTTTAACTTCTCCGTTGTTTAAAAGATATATTCTTGAAGCAAGATTATCAGTAAAAACTATACCGTACGGTGTTTCTGCAGGTGTAATGAAATAACCGATATTTTCAGCTTCATAGGTTTGTTTTTGTGTTACTTGAGCAAATATTTGAGCAGACAGTAATATTTGTATCAGTAATATAAATATATGTTTCATTTTAAAAAAAATTAGTTTTAGACTTTACAAAAATACATTAATAATTTAAAAATGCTTAAATTCGTAAAGCAGCAAAGCTACAAAAAAATAAAGTTTCACAGGTTAAAGAATATTTAATTGTAACAATAGTATATAGTAAAACGTTTAATATACTCTGAAATTTTGTCAGTTTTTATAGTTTGGTAAATTTTTTGATTAAGTTTCAATAAATATAGTATAAGAATTAATAACCAAATTCAATATATTAATTCTACTTTACGAAGTTAAAAAAGCTCTAAAAGAGCGAAATCAATAGCACAGGGCAATGCCCTGTGAAACAGGAACATCAGAAACATAAGCCCTGAAAGGGCAGCATCAACCGGATTTTTGCCCTTTCAGGGCTTGAAGCAAGTTATTGCCTGTGTCATAGGGCGTTGCCCTATGTTATTGATTTAAGCCCTTTGGGCTTTTATTTAACTTTGTAAAGTAGAATTCATCAACAAACTACAAAAAACAACTGACATATTGTATATAAAATAAATATGAAAAACATTATTTTTTCGTTTTAATAACTAAATAAAAAATTAATAAAGATATGAAAGCAAAAAGAATTTTAAGTTTACTTCTCGTAGCCATAGTCGGCGGTTTAACTGCTTACGGCATTAATTGGTATTTCGGAGATCAATATTTAAGAAAATCGGCAGATATTAATAATGCCATGCACGTAAATAATATTACCGGAAATTCAATAACAACACTTCCGGATTTTACAATTGCTGCCGAGAAAACTGTAAATGCTGTTGTTCACGTAAAAACAACCTATGGGCAATCAAACAAACAACCTTCGGTTTATGACTTTTTTTTCGGAGATCCGTTCAATAATCCGTACGGGCAAAGAATGCCTCAAATGGCATCAGGTTCAGGTGTTATTATTTCAAGTGACGGATATATAATAACAAATAATCATGTTGTTGAAAATGCTCACAATATTGAGATCATACTTAATGATAACAGAACTTACAGCGCCAAATTAATCGGAAGAGACCCGGCAACAGATAGTGCACTTGTAAAAATTGACGAAAAAGATCTTCCTACAATTCCGTATGGTAATTCAGATAAACTAAAAGTTGGTGAATGGGTTTTGGCAGTAGGCAATCCGTTTAATTTAACTTCTACGGTTACAGCAGGTATTGTAAGTGCAAAAGAAAGAAATATTAATTTACTTCGTCAGAAACAACAATATGCTATTGAATCATTTATCCAAACTGATGCTGCTGTTAATCCCGGAAACAGCGGAGGTGCACTTGTAAATACAAACGGAGAATTGGTGGGTATTAATACGGCTATAGCTTCACAAACAGGTTCTTATTCCGGATATTCATTTGCAGTTCCTGTAACTATCGTAAAAAAGGTTGTTGCAGATTTAATGGAATTCGGTACTGTTCAAAGAGCATTATTAGGAATAAACATTCAA
>JAUVIG010000335.1 GCA_030592825.1 Chlorobiota bacterium
ATATCTTCTATTATTTTTCGTTGCGGTGTCTTGGATAAAGAAAATAATTTGGTATTATGAGCATTAATTTCATCTGCCATATCTTGTATAACATCCTGAATTTTTTTTGTAGGTATTGTCAGGTTAAAGTCTTTGTCTTGAAGTCTTATTCTCATAATTAATATAGATAAGGATAATTTTAAAAGATGCAAATATAAAAAAAATCGGTGTTTTTATATAGGTTTAAAAGAAATTTAAAAAGGTTCATAAAGAAAACAGAATTATTTTAAACCACAGCCCAAAACAGCCACAATGTAACTTGCAACTCGTAACCTGCAACCCGTAAAATAAATCTATAAACTAAAAAATACATAGTACCGATATTTTTTCATATAAATTGTATAAAAAATTTACAGTATCTCAATATTTTATTAAATTTAGCTTTTCAAAAAAAATAAATATATCTGATATGAAATATATAAGTTTCCTGATTTTATTCATGCTTTCAATACAATTTTCCGATGCTCAATATCAAGTTGAAGCAGGAGCAAGGCAAGGTGCTATGTGCGGTTCAGGATTAATACTGTCAGATATATGGTCAAGTTATCATAATCAAGCAGGTTTAGCAGATATCAGCGGAATATCCGCAGGCTTATTTTATACAAGTATTTTCAATATGCCTGATCTCAGGGAAACTGCGTTTGCAGTTGCCTTGCCTACTGAAAAATTCGGCAGTGCCGGATTGAATTATACTTATTCAGGAAATTCTTTTTCAAATTTCAGTAAGTTTGGATTGGCATATTCAAAAAGACTCGGAAAAAGGATTACTGCCGGAGTTCAGATTGATTATTTAAGATTTGTACAGTTGAATTACGGTAATGACGGTGCAGCTGTGGGAGAATTTGGTTTAATTGCTGAACCTGTAGATAATTTTTTTATTGCAGCACATGTTTTTAATCCATGGAGAGCAAATTATACATTAATTGATGAAACTTTAGAGTCAATATTAAGGGTAGGGGCAGCTTATTATTTTTCTGAAAAAGTTGTTTTTATGCTGGAAACTGAAAAAGAACTTGATCAAAATGCAATTTTCCGAGCCGGAACAGAATACAACATTATGCATGGATTATTTATAAGAGCCGGTGTTGCAACTAATCCTAATAAATTCAGTTTCGGGCTGGGATATAATTATAAAGGTGTCTCTATAGATGCTTCATACATAAGCCATCAAACTATAGGATATTATATGCAATTTGGTTTAGGATATACATTGAATAAGAAAAATGATAAAATGATTGAATGATTGAATGATTGAATGAAACAATAAGATTAAATTCAGTAATCAATTATTATCTCTGGTCAATTTTCTTTGATATTCTTTATAAGCTTTATAATATTCCGCTTCAAAATCTTCTGCAGGTCCGGGAGCAGGCATTAATGAGAGCGTTCCTTCAGGATGTATTAAATAGTATGTCGGATATGCAACAACTTTATAATCTTTCAGGATTTTATCTTTTTCGTAACAATGAAGTATAGTCCAATCGTAGTTATTATTTTCAGAAAGATCAATAATATCTTGATGGTTAGGGTCTTTAAAAACGGTTATAATTGTTAAAAGATCAATATTCTTTTTTTGTAACCGGCTGAGTAGGATAATATCTTTCTGACAAGTATAGCTGTCTTTTGTGAAAAAAGATAAGTAAATAAAATCACCGGAAAAATCACTTAATGAAACACTTTCCTTATATTGGTTATAAATTGTGAAATCTAAAACAGGACTTCCGACTATAAGTGTTTCTGTTTTACCTAATATATTTCTGATAATTGATTTTGTATGATTATTTATATCGGAGTTTCCGGCAGTTTTTAAAATATTTATAATACTTCTTTGATAAATATTATTTCTGTAAAATAATTTATATAAGCTTAAACTTAAAAAATATTCTCTGAAATCTTTATTATAATACTTTTCATTTTTTGCCGAAAAACTGTTTATTGAATGCCAATCTTTTGTTGTTGAAAGAATTTTATATAAAGTATCGCCGTTTTCTTCAAACATGAATGTTCCGAATTCTTCAACCAATAAATCATTATATGCCGGATTATCATAAAGTACATCCTTGCTTGAATAATTTTTTCTGATAACAGCTTCTTTATTTTTGTAATAACTTAATTGCCTTAAATGTAAGAATTTGTAAAATTTATAATCTTCAAAGAATTTATTGTCAATATGTTGTAAGCTGTCTGAAATTTTCATTAGCTCTTGTTCAACAAGACCGGAATTGATATGTTTGGGGTCTTTAAAAATTACATCAAAGGATTCATTGTATAATCTGTTAAATTTATTAATTGCATTTGTAATATTGTTATCATCATCTAATACCCTTATGTAAAATTCAATTTGTTTAAAATACGGATTTAAAATATCAGCATCGTTTCTGACAGTTTTTTTGGGTAAGACAATTTCAATTTTTTTCCCGGGTTCAATGATAATTTTTCCCAGAAAAACATTTAAATTAATAAATGCTTGAAATGTTTTATCAGAATTCACTTCAAAAACAAAAAACCCGTCTTCATCAACAATGCAATCGGCAATTTTTATTCTCGTTTTTGTGATATAATCCGAGTAGGTAAATAATTCTAACCTGTCACCTGAATATGTTGCAGCATTGCCTGATATTACACATTTTTCTGCATACGAATCAAAAGAAAATATGATAATGCTTAAGAAAATAAGTATTCTTTTCATAATGTGATCCTTTATGTCTTTACTGAAAATTATAAACTACTTGTTCCGCACTTCCCGAAATTCTTCGGAGCCTGCCCCGAAGTATTTCGTGGACAAGTCGTTTCGGGATTGTCTGTAATATTGTTGTTTATATTTAAAATTGTTCCTGTTACATTAACTAATGCTATAATAAAAAATACACCTTGATATTTAACAAAACTTTTAAATTTTTGACTATATATCAATTTAAGAATATTCAATTATTTAAGCATTTAATCATTATAGCATTATATCATTTTATCATTTTAACGAAAATTTTAACGATATTCATAAAATGATAAATTACCCGCTAAAATCATACAGAATCTTAATCATCAGTTTCTGTCCCCACACAAATAATTTCCGATAATATATTATCTGAATCAAGTATCGGTATAAATGTTTGATTAATATTTTTTTTGATCTTTTCTTTTTGAATTACAAAACTCTTGGAAACTTTTTTACCTTCCGAAAGTTCTTCTAATAACCTTTTTGATATTTCCTTATCTTCTTTTTTGTCTTTTTGTTGTTCAAAATAATTTATGTTATCTAATTCAGAATCTTCAAAAATATAATGCTCCTTTGCTTTTTCATTGAAATCTGTAACTTTTCCTTTATTATCGAATATTACACAGGAAGTTACTGTATTGAAAGCATCTGATATTTTATTTTGAAATTTTTCTCTATACAGCATATCTTCTTGTTTTTTTAACAAATCTGATATAGTTTCTGAAGATTCCTTTTCTTTTTCAGTAATTTCTTCTGCCTGTTTTTTAAAGTCATCAGCAAGTTTCTTCGATAATAATTTTGATTGGATATTTGATATTTCAGATGCAATTCTTTCGCCAATAACTTGAAGAAATTTAATCTTATATTCAGGTATCTTTATTAATGAGGCAATTTCAATAACTCCGTATAGATTATTTTCATAAAGCAAGGGTAACAAAATTAATGTTTGCGGAGTATCTTCACCCAATCCTGAACCTATAAATGTATAACCTTCAGGAAGATCATCAATTTGTATTATTTCTTTATCTTTTGCACATTTTCCGACTAAGCTTTCTCCGACTTCGATTTCAGTATTTAATAATTTCTTTTTATCATATGCGTATGCTGTTTCTAAAACCAGAATCTCTTTATCGGCTTCTTTTTCAAGAATAAAAATCCCGCCTTGTTCTACTTCAAGATGTTTAATAAGCGTTTTTACGGCAGAATCAGTCATATCAACTGTCAGCTCAAAATTTTTCTGAAATAACTTCGTAAAGTCAGAGACTCCTTTTTGATACCATTCTGTTTTTCTGTTTTCTTCCAATACGTATTTCTTTTCCTTTTCAGAAAGTAAAAGTTTTTCTTTTAATTCAAGTAAAGTATTCCCCAACAAATTGTCGTCATCAAGTTTAAATTCAAGATTATATTTACCTTTTACTAAAGTATAAGCAAAATTATATGTGAATCTGATAGTTTTATGGAGGTCTCTGATTGATTCCGACAACATTCCAATTTCATCAGAACGTTCAGGCAGGATTGATTTTAAATTTTCTGTTTCTTCTCTGTTTAAAATTTTTATGGTTTTATTAATTTTTTTTATTGGTCTTGAAATATTCAAAGACAAAAAAATTACGAGAAAAACAGAAAGAATTATAACTGAACCGTAAATTACAGAAAAATATATAATATCTTCAAGGATGTAATTCAGAATTGTTTCAAAGGAAACTGTTAAAATTATTGCTCCTGATAACAACAATATGATTAAAACAAATGTCAGAGTAATTTTTATGTTTATTTTCACTTCATGCAAATTTAATTAGAGCAAATATATAATTTTTATACAGTAAAATCTTGTTTTTTTAAAAATATTGAAAAGCAATG
>JAUVIG010000007.1 GCA_030592825.1 Chlorobiota bacterium
AACCAATACTGCAAAATAAACTAAATTTTTCATATTCTTTTTTTTACAAATATATAAAAATGCTCGCAAGAAATTAATATTAAACAAAGTTTAAATTGAAAATGAAAAATAAAATTATTATACCTTAAATCCCATCAAAATAATATCATCTGTTTGGTTGCTGACATCTCCCGTCCATTCATTATATAGTTGATCTATTGCAGCATATTGTTCACTCATAGGTTTCATACGAACTTTTTCTAATAGTTTTTTCAATCCTGAAGATTTAAATTTTTCATTAGTTTGATGATGGAATTGATCTATTATTCCGTCTGAAAACATATAAAACAAATCATCGTTTTGTAATTGGATTTCATGATTTTCAAAAGAAATTTCTTTATGGCTTATGCCAATCGGGTTTGTAACAGGTTTATAAATTTTTAATTCATTATTTCTGAAATGATACAAAGGAATATTAGCTCCGGAATATTGCATAAGTTCGGTTTCTAAATTAATTGCACACAAAGCCAAGTCCATTCCGTCTTTCTGTTCATCAAAAGTACCGGTTTGTTTGAATGATTTTTTCATTCCGGAACGTAATTCTTCCAAAACTTGATTTGCTTTTGTAATATTTTCGTTATTTACAATATCATTTAATAATGACATACCAAGCATGCTGACTAATGCTCCCGGAACTCCGTGACCGGTACAATCAGCCACTACAATAACCAAATGTTTTTTAACTTCTTTAATCCAATAAAAATCACCGCTTACAACATCTCTTGGTTTGAAAAAAATAAAATTATCAGGCAAAAATTGATCAATTGCTACTTTTGCAGGTAACATTGCTTCCTGTATTCTGCTTGCATAATTTATACTGTCAGTAATTTTTTTATGACTCTTTTCAATTTTAATATTTTGCCGGTTCAATACCTCGTTTTGTGTTATAATCTCTTCTTTTTGCTGATTGATCTCAAAATTCTTTTCCTCTAACTCTTTATTAGTTCTTTTTCGCAAACGACTTATTCTTATGACAATTATTCCAATTATTAGCATCAAAATTAAAACACCGATTACAGCAATAATTAATATATTTTTCTTTTGATTGATTAATTCACTTCGTGCATTTTTTTCTTTTAAAAGTTCATTTTCTTTTTCTTTTTGTTCTGTATCAAACTTTGTTTGCATTTCTACGATTTGGTCTGATTTTTCTGCTTTAAAAATTGTATCTTTAATATCAGAATACTTCATATAATTATCTAAAGCTGCATAGAAATTACCGTCAATAGAGTCATGATAGGACATTTCTTTATAAACATTCATAAGAGTATGTTTGGCACCTATCTCTTTTGAGATTTCACAGCTAAGTTTTAAATATTTTTTTGCTGTTTTAAAATCATTAATATCTCTGTAATAAAAAGAGAGTGTTAAATATGTAACGGATAAGCCGTTTTTATTCCCTGTATTTTCAAAAACCGAAACTGCTTCTTCAAAATATTTTATAGCATTTTCGTTATCTTGTATGTTACCGTATGCTGTTGCCAAATTGGTGAAATTTCTTCCTGTCTGTTGAGTATTTCCTGTCTTTTCATCTAAAGCAACAGCTTGCAAATAATGTTCTATGGCTAATTCATATTTTTTTTGTCCTTTATACACATTTCCCAAATTTCCTAATGTCAGCGACATACCGTCCTCATCTCCAACCTCTTTATATATTGATAAAGCATCATAATAATATTCCAATGCAATACTGTCTTCTTCCAATAATGTATATACACTTCCTATATTATTTTTTGCAGTAGCTATCCAACTTTGATCACCTATTTCATACATTACATCCAAAGCATCTAAAAAACATTCCAAGCCTTTTTCAAAATCTCCGAGATAGCAATGAACATTTCCCATATTTCCGAGGGTTGCAATTTCCATATCTTTTCTCTCAAGTTCTTTAAAAATATCCGAAGCCCTATCCAAATATTTAATTGCTTGCTCAAAATCACTTTGTGTTGTATAATATAGTCCCAATGCTAAATAGGATTTTCCGACACCAATTTTGTAATCAAGTCTTAAAGATAACTTTAATGCTTGATCCAAATATAAGAACTGTTTACCCGGATCATCCGGTATTTTCTTTCCCAATTCGATAAACGCATCAACTGCAATAGTATCTTCACCTGCATTTTTAACAAGCTGAATCAAACTGTCAATTTCAGATTCTTGTGCAGTCAGTTTTAAGAAAGAAAACAATAATAAAAGATGAACAAGTGTAATAATTTTGAGATACTTCATAAAATAGTCTTAAAATATAAAATTGAATTATATAAAGTTGAGTCCACTCCGAAAAGTATAATTTCGTCACGAATTCACGAATAAAAAAACAACAATTAGATTGTCAATTACAGATGATTAGCAAGATTTCATAAATTCACGAAAACTTTGTTTTCGGAGTGGTCTCAAAGTTAAGAAAAAAAAACAGAATGAGTTAAATTATTTCAAATGTAAAAATTATCAGCGGGTAATTTAATAGTTATATTTTGAAATCTTAAGTTCTGAAGATATTTTATTTTTCACGGAACAATTACCGCAATTCCCTGAGCAAATCTGATTTCTTTTATTTTTATTCGGCAAAACAAATCGAATAATACTAAAAATCGAATAGCTGATTGTGAAGGTTATAATGATATATGTAATTATTTCTTGAATCATTTTTTTATTAATACTAAAATGTGTAAATGCTTAAATAAAAAGACTGCCGATTTGATATATTGCAAAAGATAAAAACCAAGCTAAACCTGTTGTATAAACAACCATAAATAATGCCCATTTCCAACTGCCGGATTCCTTTCTAACCGCAGCAATAACAGCAATACAAGGGAAATATACCAAAACAAAAATTAAAAAAGAAATTGAAACCAAAGGTGTAAAAATTTTTTCTCCTTTATGTTTTCCCGTAGGATAGACTTCCTCATTAATAGCTTTTTTCAGGGCATCAGAAGCTCCCTCCTCATCAAATTCTGCTCCGTACAGAACTCCCATTGTACTCACAACAATTTCTTTTGCGGCAACACCGGTAACAATACTTACTCCTATTTTCCAATCAAAACCCAAAGGTCGAATAACCGGTTCAATAAAATGACCAATTTTACCGATATATGAATTTTCTTGTAAAGCAGTTTTTCTTTCCTTATTAAGTTGCTCTAATTCCGACATAAAAGTTTGATTTTCAATATCAGAAATATACTTTTCATTAAGTTTTTTAATCTTTTCATCAATAGTTTCCGTAATTTCATTGTTTAACGGAAAATATCCCAAAGCCCATATTAAAACAGAAGCAATCAGTATTATGCCTCCCATTTTTTTCAGATATTGAGAGCCTTTATGCCACATATGTTTTACGGAAATTCTCAAAATAGGTTTTCTGTATGGCGGAAGTTCCATAACAAACGGTGCATCTTTTGATTTAAAAAATATCTTTTTAAATATTTTTGCCACTATAATTGATATCAGTATTCCGGATGCATAAATCAAAAACAAAACTGTACCTGCATTTTCAGGGAAAACTGCACCTATGATCACTAAATATATAGGTAAGCGTGCACTACACGACATAAACGGATTTATCAACATTGTTAACAATCTGTCATTTTTGTTTTCCAAAGTTCTGGTTGCCATTATTGCCGGGACATTACAACCGAAACCCATTATCAACGGAATAAACGACTTACCGTGTAAACCAATTTTATGCATCAATTTATCAGTAATAAAAGCAGCTCTCGACATATAACCGGTGTCTTCCATTAATGAAATTATAAAGAATAAAATCAAGATATTCGGTAAAAAAACTATTACACCACCTACACCACCAATTATTCCGTCAATAATAAGATCTTTCAGCATTCCTGCGGGCATAAAATTTTGTATTGCTCTTGCCAATAAGGAAACGCCTTCTTCAATCCAAGCCATCGGATATGCCCCAAAAGTAAATGTTGCTTGAAACATCAACCACATCATTACAACAAAAATCGGTATTCCAAAATATTTATGTGTTAATACTTTATCAATTTTAAAAGTTCTGTTATCAATTTTTACGGTTCCTTTTTTGTATGTTTCTTTCAATGCTCCTCTGATAAAACCGTATCGAGCATCTGTAATCAATGTTTCCGTGTCTTCTTTTAAATGCAACTCAATTCTATTGATATACTTCTCCGATATTTCAAAAACCTCATCTCCGTTCAAGACACTTTTCATGAGTTCGTGAGTTCTTGTATCTTTTTCAAGGAGGTTTAATGCTAAAAATCGCGGTGCAACTCTTCCGGTTAAAGCTACATTCTCTCCGGTATATATCTTATCCTGTATTTCTTTAACCGCTTTTTCAAATGGTTTTCCGTAATTTATATGTATATGCCTTACAATAGGGTCTTTGTCTTCATATACATCTATGAGCTTGTCAAACAAATTATTAATTCCTTTGCCGGATGAAGCAACAGTAGGAATAATCGGAACACCAATCATTTTGGCAAGGCTGTGATAATCTAAAAGGTCTTCTCTTTTTTGTAATTCATCATACATATTTAATGCAATCACCAATTTGATATCCATATCAATTAATCGCATCGTCAGATATAAATTACGTTCAAGATTTGAAGCATCAACTACGTTTACAACAATATCAGGCACTTCATCAAAAATATGTTTTCTTACATATAACTCTTCAGGCGTATAAGCCGTTATAGAATATGTTCCGGGAAGATCGGTTACATTGAAAGTATAATCTTTATGTTTCTTTGTAGATTTTTTTGCATCAACAGTAACACCGCCGTAATTCCCGACATGTTCAGTTGCTCCGGTTGCTTTATTGAAAAGAGTAGTTTTACCGCAGTTGGGATTTCCTACCAAAGCAATATTTATGACTTTGCTTTTTTCTTTGGCAGAACGTTTTAAAATATTGTTTCCGAGAGTTCCTTTGAATGTTCCTGAAAAATCGGCTTTTGCTTCATCCTCATTAACAACTTCAACCAATTCAGCCTCACTTCTTCTTAAAGAAACATGATATTCCATTAAATTATATTCAATAGGATCTTTTAAGGGAGCATTTTTAATAACTTTAACAGCTTGTCCTTTAATAAAGCCCATTTCAGTAATCCTTTTTCTGAATGCACCTCTGCCTCTAATTTTAACAATTACAGCCTTATCATTATCTTTTAATTCAGATAAATTCATGAATCTTAAAAATCTTCAGTTTTCATCGCAAAAATAGAAAGTATTTTACATAATACAATACCATGTTTTAGGTATTTTAATTTTGCCGAAAATATTATTGATTTTTCCTAAAGTATCAGAAAAACTGATTTTGTTAAAATTTTGAATTTAGTTTTAAATATTTGATTGTTACATTTCTGAATTATTTTCAGAGAGGGCTTCGGAGCGACTTGTTCCGATTATTTAGGAAAACTCTCACTGAAAATAATGCAACATTTATTTCGAATAATTCAATGTTTATTTTTTAAAAATTTTGCTAAAAAAACAAAGTTTCACAGGATAATAATATAAAATAATATAGCTTTGTAAAAAAATAATTAATGAAAGAAGAAGATATCAGAAAATATATTCAAAATAAATTAAAAAAATCTTTTGAAAATTTTCAGATTTTTGAAGAAGGCATTGATCTTGAAACTCAAATTGAATTTGAAAAATTAACAAAGTCATTCTTTGAAAAAGATTTTCAAGAGATTGATATAAATACAGCTGAAAAAAATTTGTATGATACATCATTTTCTGAAACCGATAAAAAAGAAATATTAATATCTTTGAGTTTTTCTGATGATGTTAAAGCTTATCGCTTAATTGAAAAATTCAGAACAGACAGCAATAATATCTTAAAAGAATGGTCTGCTTTGTCTCTGCAAAAAAGCAGGGCTCATATTGAACATTCCTTATCGAATGAAGATAAAGTATATATTTCATCCGGATTAGGCGGGTCAGGTGATAAATTAAGATACTTTCTTGTATTTTCTGCGACTAAAGATATTACTTTTACTGATTTCCATAAAGAAATCGTTAAAAAAGAAATTGATTTTACATTGACTAAATTTGACGGTGTAACAGAAAACATTACTTTTTACGATTATTTTGTTACTGTTGTTTGTTTAATCCCTATTCATATCAGCCTTGATCAAATATTTAAAAATATACTTGACGAATGCAATGAACTAGGCAATTTTATGTCAGACAAAGTAATTGCAACCAATACTGAAAAGATTGACGAAGAAACAATCGTTAAAATATTAAACGAAGATCCCGAAGCAATAAAACCTTTTGAAAACTATAAAGATTCTGATCTTTTCGGGTTAGAAGATTTTGATGATGATGACTACGATGAGTTTGATGATGAGTATGATGATGATGAATATGATGATGATGATGATTACTATTAAAGTAATATCAAGCCACCACTAATGCAACTTTTCCTTTTGATCCTCTTTTCAAATGAATGATACAGTTTTACAAAAAGGACGTTCATTAAACAACTAATTATTTAATGTATGTCCCTACAAAAACAGGAATATATTAATGATAACTATAGACTAATATTTTGTAAATTTATAGCTAATTATTTTATTCTTTATTAATATATTAGCAATAAAAACACCTGTATTAAAACCTGTCAATTTAATTTTATTATTATAATTGCTGTTTAATCCGGTTCTTGTTAAAACGCAAGTACCTTTAATATTATAAATCTTTAAATTATAAAAATATCCAATTTTATTATCAACTTTTATATTAAGTGTTTTATCTTGTGAAGAATAAAAAACAATATAATCTTCATCATTTGTAAAAATATCCGATGCCTCAAGAACCTCAAAAGCATTATTTAAATTCATACTCCCATCAATATTATTAAAAACATTAAGATCATAAATTCCTGTACTTGCATCTAAAGGGAAGCTAAAATCAACTTCCATTTCTTCATTTAAAATTGCATTTATATTATTTCCGTTATATGTTGTTGTTCCCCGAGTAAGACTTACTGTAGTTCCGGAAGCTTGGTTAAAATGGGTATCTGTTCCTGTTATAGTAACTGTTAACTCTTGACCTTGTTCTGCGTTATCCGGGTCTATTGAACTTAATGTTTGAGCATTTAATCCCCAAAAAGAGATAATTAATAAAAATAAAATTGTATTTTTTTTCATAGTTACTAAAATTAATAATTAAATATAAATAATAAATTTGATTGTAAATATACAAATTAATAAATAAATTTTATGTGATACAAACTTTTTTTGTTTTTAAATTTACATCTCCTCTAAAACATATTTTGCATCAAGTAAAAGTTGTTTTTTTAATGTGTTTTTATTCTTAACTGATTTAATGTATATATCATATAACCATTTATCATCAGAATTTATATCACTTAATATTTTAGCAATAGCTTTATCATTTATTTCATTTATAATTATTTTTGTATAGGCTTTCATTATAACTAAAAAAATATGCTTATTGCCGGAGTTAATTTCAGCTTTTGTTATTGTATTATATGCGTTCTGTATTTCGTTAATATTATAATATACAACGCTTAAGTTTATCAAGGTTTCTTGAAAGTTGGGAGAAATTGCAATTGCTTGTTTATAAAACATAACAGCTTTATCGTGCTGTTTTAGATTCTCATAACATGTTCCTAAATTGTTTAAAACATAAATATGGTAAGGATTTATTTTGTATGCTTTTTTAAAATCATTTAAGGCTTCCGAAATTTGATTTAATTGATAATGAGCAAGGCCGCTATACCAATATAGTGGTGTGCTATACGGATCTAATCTGTATAATTTTGAATTGGCTTTTTCTATTTCATTTAAAACTGACAAATACTCTTTGTCTTGTTTTGCCTCTATTGCTTTTTTAGTATGGATTTCTGAATATAACCTTTTTATACCCACAAAAACACCAAATAAAGTTAGTAATATTACAATTGATGATAAGATTAACATCTTGCTTTTTTTCAACTCGGAA
Organism: Chlorobiota bacterium; assembly: GCA_030592825.1. Classification (GTDB taxonomy): domain Bacteria; phylum Bacteroidota; class Bacteroidia; order Bacteroidales; family JAADGE01; genus JAADGE01. The sequence goes on from JAUVIG010000007.1 coordinate 7,990, forward strand.
GAAAACGCTTTTTTATTTATTTCTTGATTTTTTGAAATAATTATAATAAAAAAATACGATATAAACAGTAAATGTTCTATCCGCTCTTTTGGAAAACTAAATAACGAAAAAATTAGGAATCCGGATAAAACGTAAAACATCATAGTATAAAATATAATGCTTTTTTTATCTGTTAGTTTAAAACTAATTCTAAACAGAAAAACAAAAGCCATTATAAATAATAATAAATAAGAAATTAAACCTAAAATGCCGGTTTCAAATAATACCCAAAGAAAGTCGTTGTGGGGTCTTTGATAAAATGTTGTGTTATCTTCTGATTTTAAATTCTTATTATTCATTTTTATGATTTCAATTTTCCAAGACCCAATTCCATAACCTAATAAATATTTATTATTTAATAAATTAAAGGTTTTTTCCCATAATTGTATCCTGTCTTTTGTTGAACCATAATTAAAGTTTACTATCTTATTTGTCTGTTTTTCAAAAGTTTTCTTTGTATCAAGTTTAGAATAAATCAAAATACCAAAAATAATTGAAGCTATAAAAATAAGTATTAATGCTTTCGTTTTTCTTGTTTTTATTATCTCAAATATTAATTTTTTATTTTTAAAAAACAATATTGTAATAAATATGAGAGTTAATAATAATCCGAAAACTACAGACAACCAAACTGCTCTTGATAATAGTATTGTGATAAAAAATATTGAAAAAAACAAAGTAATTACAGCTAATATTCTCCAAAAAGATTTGAATGAAAAAACAGCATAAATTGAAAATGGAACTGTAATAAATAATATTTCAGAAAAAATATTTTTGTGAGCTAAAAGTGATGTTATTAAATATAAATTTTGATGTGTAACTTCATTGTGAATTACTATTTTAACAAATTGAAACAAACCTATGACAGATATTATACAACTAAAAATAATAATACTCTTCGTTAATTCTTTTTCTAATAATTCAAAATTATTAAATGTATTAATAAAATAAAAGATAAATAAAAAAACAAAAATAAACTTAAACCATTCAAATAAACCATCTGCAAAATTAATCGTATAAAACAGACTTATGCCTGTAATTATTATATAAAATAAAAAAAAATAAAAAAAATTTAATCTTAAAAAACTTTTTGTGTGTGTAAAATAATTAATAATTGAATAAATAATTAAGATTAATACTAATACAGTAAAAAATATATATCGAATAGTTAATGTGGGGTCAATAGTAATATTTAAAAATATAAACGGCAGTAAAACTATTGATAGGTATAAAAAGGTGTTTTTAAACTTTCTATTTTTAATCATAACTGTAAAGATTTACAAAAACACAAGATCATTGATCAAAGTTTCGCCGGCATCAGAATTTATACGCTCAATAATTTCTGTTTTCATCATTAAAAGTTCATGCTTAACAACTGAAGACCTTAATTTAATATAAAAAACGCCCCTTTTAATGTACATATATTCTGTTTGTTCGGCAATATTCTTGCCCATTAATTCTTCCCAATTTCGTTTTAATTGTATCTCTTTAATTTTATGTTCACCGCCGATAGCTTGAACAAATCTTTTTAAGACATGTTTGAGCGGTTCTGTATTGTTTCTTCTCATATACGTTCAATTATATTACAATTGTTACTTCACAATTAATTTCTACATCAAATTTCTTTAAAATTGATCTTTTTATTTCTTCGGAAAAATTGAAAATGTCAAGCCCCGATGCATTGGCGTAATTAACGATTACAAGTGCTTGCTTATCATAAACACCTACTCCGTTTCTTCTTTTTCCTTTCCAATTACAAAGATCAATTAATTGTCCGGCTGCAAGTTTTACATAATTTTTTCCGGCAGGAAAAGAGATAATTTCAGGGAATTTTGATTTTAAGATTTTAAATTTTCCGACAGGAATAACAGGGTTTTTGAAGAAACTTCCTGCATTGGGAAACTTATTTGTATCAGGCAATTTGCTTTCTCTTATTTTTATTATAGCATTTCTTACATCTGCAATTGTAGGCTCATTAACATATTTCAGTTCATCTTTAATAGTTCCGTATTCAAGTTTCAACTTATGTTTCTTTGTTAACTTAAAAGTAACGTTCAGAATAATGAATTGGTCTTTGTGTTCGTTTTTAAAAATGCTGCTGCGATATCCGAATTTACATTCTTTCCTGTTAAATTTTTGAATTTCAGATGTATTCCGATTTAATGCTTCTAACTCGAAAAAGACATCTTTTAATTCAACACCGTATGCACCAATATTTTGCACAGGTCCGGCACCTACTGTTCCGGGTATTAAAGAAAGGTTTTCTGCACCACCAAAATCATTTTTAACACAATAATTCACAAAATCATCCCAAACCTCTCCTCCTGCAACTTTTAAATAAACAAAATCACCTGTCTCTTTAATTTTTTCGATACCTTTATTCTGCATATGAATTACAATGCCGTCAAAATCATTTAGAAACAAAATATTACTTCCGCAACCGAGAATTAATATTTTATTGTTCTTAAAAACATCTGTTTTTGAGAATTCTGACAGCTCTGATTCAGCCTTACAAAAAAAGGAATAAACAGACTTAACATCAATGTTAAATGTGTTATATTCCTTTAAAGAAAATAACTTTTTAAGGTTCATTATTATTTAGAATCCTATGTTTCTGTATTTACTCTTACTTTTAAAACAAAATATTTATTGTTTTTATCGGCAGGGAAAAATATATAATCCAAATGGTTTTTAGTTTTTCGTGCAATATCTATCAAACCAAGTCCTGCACCACCCTTTCCTGAAATTTTACCTTCTCTCAATTGCTTTTTATACATCGCTTTAAGTTCTTCAAGTGTAGATGCATTTAATATGTCAATCGAATCTTTAAGTGTTTTCACCTGCTTATTATCAACAATATTAGCCGTAATAATATGATATGCATCATTCTTTTTCCCTAACATAAATAAACCTTTCCCCAAACTGACATCATGAAACATATTGTCCGAATGTTTGGTCATGTTTTGCAAAATCTCAATCATGGTATGATGCAAAGTTCTTTTAACAGCTCTGGATTCTTGTTGTTTTTCAGTTTCATCACTTGTTAAAGCCGTAAAAACTTTAGTAATAGTGTGATTAAACTTTCCAACGTAAACAAGCGAAATACCATGTTCTTCAAAACTGTCATATAACAAAATCAAAGAACTCAAAAATGTTGAATCAAAATCTCTCATAATAAATCCGGTATTTTAAATAATTTACTTCAAAATTAAAATAAATTATTGATTTTTTAGTGTAATTTCTATATTTGTATTAAAATTATCAAAATTTATACCAATATTAAATTTAGAAATCAGAAACTTTAAATTGTATGCTTGGAATTAAAATTTATTTCATATATAATATTTTTCAGTTTTAAAAGCAGTTTAAACCTAAATTTATGTTCAAATCTCAAAAAAATCTAAATTCTAAAAATCTACTTGCCGATGAAACATTTTAAATTTTTAATTTTTGTTATTCTTTCAGGATTATTAATAGCTCCTTCTTTTGCTCAAGAAAAACCTAGAGACATTACTGTTGCTGATCTATGGAAAACATGGACATTTTGGTCAAACTCTGTATATGGCGTAAGGTCAATGAATGACGGTATACATTACTCAACAATTATACGTAACGGAGATATCATAAAATACAGCTATGAAACCGGCAAAATAGTCGATACACTATTCAATGCATCCGTATCAGGAATTAGTCCGGATGATTATGAATTTAATGCAGATGAAACAAAAATTCTTTTTCAAACAAATTATGAAAGAATTTACAGACGCTCTTTTACGGCAGATTATTATGTTTATACTATTAAAAATAAAAATTTGAAAAAGGTATCTGATAAGGGGAAACAACAAATTGCATCATTTTCTCCGGATGCAGATAAAATTGCATTTATCAGAAAGAATAATATGTTTATAAAATATCTTATATCCGGTGATGAAAAACAGATAACATTTGACGGCGAGCATAATAAAATAATCAACGGAATTCCGGATTGGGTTTATGAAGAAGAGTTTGAATTTAATAAAGCCTATGAATGGTCACCTGACGGGAAAAAAATTGCATACATCAAATTTAATGAATCAAATGTTAAAATGTTCGATATGACTGTTTTTGCAGGAAAAAGTCCAAAGGTTGAAAACAATGTTTTATATCCTGAGAACAGATCATTCAAATACCCGAAAGCCGGTGAAGATAATTCTGTAGTAAGTGTAAATATTTATGACCTTGAAACGGATAAAACAATTTCTGTTGATATAGGTTCAGAAACAGATATTTATATTCCGAGATTAAGATGGACTAAAGATGTTAACAAATTATGTGTTTTCAGATTGAACAGATTGCAGAATAAATTTGAATTATTAATTGCAAATCCTGAAAACGGTAAAACGAATGTCATTTATACTGAAACTAATAAATACTTTATTGACGAAACTGATTTTGATAATTTACAGTTCTCTGATGACGGCATACACTTTGTAATGACTAGTGAAAGAGACGGATACAGGCATTTGTATTTGCATGATATGACAGGCAAAAAACCGATACAATTAACTTCGGGAAATTGGGATGTAACGGAATTTTACGGTTACGATAAAGATAATAAAATGTATTATTATCAATCGGCTGAAGAATCACCGATTAAAAGAGGGGTATATAAGATCAGCTTTAACGGAAAGAAGAAAGTTAAACTTTCAGAAAAGTCAGGTACTAATGATGCCCAATTCAACAATAATTTTAAATACTATATTAATTTCTTCTCAAATTCAAAAACACCTGAATATATTACATTGAATAATTCAGACGGAGAAATTATAAGAGTATTAAAAGATAACAAAATTTTAAAATCAAAGACAGAGGAATACGGTGGTGTAAATAAAAAATTCTTCAGCTTTAAGACATCTGAAGGTGTTGAATTAAATGCCTTTATAATTACTCCGCAAAACTTTGAAAACTTTAAAGAAACAAAAAAATATCCTGTTATAATAGATCAATACAGCGGGCCGGGCTCTCAAACTGTTCTTGATAATTGGAGTTTTGGTTGGCATAACTTGTTAGCACAAAAAGGAGTCATTATAATAAGTGTTGATACACGAGGTACAGGAGCAAGAGGAGAAGAATTCAGGAAACAAACATATTTGCAACTCGGTAAATATGAGACTGTTGATCTTATTGAAACAGCCAAATATCTCAAGAAATTACCTTATGTAAATCCGGATAAGATCGGTATTTGGGGATGGAGTTACGGCGGTTTTTTGACATCTTTATGTATGACAAAAGGAGCTGACGAATATGTAGCCGGAATTGCAGTTGCACCTGTTACAAACTGGAGATATTACGATAATATTTATACCGAGCGTTTTATGCGAACACCTCAAGAAAATCCAAACGGATATGATAATAATTCTCCGATAAACTTTGCAGATAAATTAAGAGGAGATTTTTTAATTATTCACGGTTCTGCTGATGATAACGTACATTTGCAAAATACAGCTGAATTCACTGAAGCTTTAGTGCAAGCAAACAAACAATTCGAACAATTTATTTATACAAACAGAAATCACAGCATATACGGAGGTAATACAAGATTTCACTTATATACAAAAATGTTGAAATTTTGGGAAGAGCATTTGTTTGATTAGAAGTTATAAGTCAGATATTAGAAGATAGAAAAAAAAAGCAATAATGAGAAAAGCTAATCCGAGATCACCTGACAGAAAAAAATAAAACGTATATTACATACATATGAGTTGATTGAAAATAAAACAATTTGATTATTTTCTTTGAATTGTAAAAAAAATTTGTTATTTTTAACCTATAAGTTAATTTTGTGCACAGAAATTGTATAAAGATATTTGAAAACAAACACAAAACAACTATTTTACATGTTGATAAGGAAAATGCATATATCATACTTCCATACATTTTTAATGATGGTAATATACTTAATGAATTTAGAATTATCAAAACCATTCTTGCTGAAAATGATCGCAATAGAGAAAAGTATTGTAAAGTTAATGCCGTAAACACCGGAAAAGTTTTTGAAATGCGTTTTACAAAAAATAACAGAAATGACAGAATATATTGCATTGAGAAATCCAAATCCCAAAAAAGGAATATAATATTAATTGAACTTTTTAAAGGCAAAAAAAGCAATGATATTCCAAAAAAAATTATAACCAAACTAAAAAAAACAATCTCGAAATACGACTACGATGTATAAAGACGAAATCAACAACTATATTGAAAAATTAGATATTACTTCAAATGATTTTGATTTGGAATTTGAAACTGAAATGATTCAAATGAGATTTATGAGTGAAGTTGAGAGGTTAATGGATGAGAATAAAATCTCAAAATCAAAATTGTCTAAACTAATTGGAACTTCTGCAAGTTTTATTACTCAATTGTTTCAAGGCAATAAAAAACTAAACCTTGAAACTATTGCAAAGTTTCAATATGCACTTGACTATAAATTTAAAATTGATGCGGTAAAAGATGTTTCAAGACCACTTTCTTATTTAGGATATGATGAAACTGAAAACAATATTTTTGATTTATTCAATTATAAAAAAATGTCCGTTCTAAAAAATAAAGTTGCACCAATTATTAAAGATAATTATCAAAATGCAGTATAATGAAAGCAATACTTTCAGATTTAAAATTAAACAGATATTTTATTCTTGATTCACGTTTAGCAACAAGATATTATAAATCGAATAAAATATTAGGTGTTAAGCAAAACCTCAATAATCGCCCGTTTGAAATAGAATTTGAAATTTTAGAAAGCGAAAAGAAAGAGGATATAGCTATAACCGTTAATATCAACAGTTTTTCTTTAAACAGAGGGAAAAAAACAGGTGGTTACGATTTCAGTATTACAGCAAGAGGCTTTTTTACTTTAGAGAATATAGAAGATATTGAAGAAGATAAAGAGATTCAGTATATTATGTATTCTGCTTTGCCTATGATAATCAGTATTTGCCGGTCTCATATAAGTTCAATAACTACAAATGGTCTTTATGGTGTATATACTCTACCGGCTATTAATCTACCGGCTATTGTTGATGATTGGTTCGATGAAGAGCAAGAAGATTAAATACATTATTGCCCGGATGGCGGAATTGGCAGACGCGCATGATTCAGGTTCATGTGTCCTTTTGGACATGCAGGTTCGACCCCTGTTCCGGGCACAAAAAAGAAAAAATATTATCAAGTTGTCTCTTCTTTTATTATATAGATATTACTTTCAATTTTTACTTCCTCACAAGTTCATAAGCCGAAACTGTATTATGAAAAAAGGTCGGAACCAATATTAAATCTTTTTCCGGACAATACTCAATATCAGCAGCTTGTATGGTGTCTTTTGCAGTATCCAAAATTAACTTAATATCTTTTCCGGGGCTTGATAAATAAATGTGTCCGCTCCAATCTGAAAAGATATATTGATCATTACCTACTGATTCCAAACCGTCAATTCCGCCAGTGCTGTCAATAAATGTGTTTATTTCTTTTGTTTCAATATTTACTGAAAGAATTCTCATATAAGTTCCGACTAATAAAACATCATTGTCAACAAATAATCCGTTAGGCTTAACAAATTGTTCCGATTGCAGCCATAAATCAAAATTATCATTCTTTAATCGAAAAATCCTGTCGCTTGCCATATCCGAAACATAAACATTTCCGTTTTTGTCAATATCTATATCATTCAAAAATTCAGCATCTTCAATCGGATAATCATTTAAAATTTTTCCGGTTTCTATTGAAATTTCAATAAGTCTGTTGATATCAGTTACGTACAATTTACCGTTAAAAATTCCCATACCCTTTGGAGCATTTAAACCAGTTACCCATTCTAATTCTACGATCTCTCCGTTAAGAGAAACTTTGGAAATAAAACCGTTTCCGTCTTTTTCAGTTGGATTTCCGTTGATATTTGCTATATAAAAAATTTTATTATCCATATCATATTTAACTGATTCAGGAGTTCTAAGTTCCGGCGGAGTTTCCCGGTTAAAAGCAATTGTATCAACATACTTAATCGCTTCAATTATTACGGTATCATCTTCATGGTCTTTCTGACCGTCTGATTCATTACATGCTCCTAAACACATTGCAGAAATCAACAGAATACCAAAAATTGTTTTAATCTGATTTTGTTTCATGTTTTTATTTTTAATGTTTCCGTAAAATTATAAAAAAAATCCGAAGAATAATCTTCGGATTTTTTTTTAACAAATTACTTATTAACTACTTTATGAACTTCAGTGTTGTAATTTTTCCGTCTGCAAAAATTCTTGCAAAATAAATACCCGACGGTAAATTTGAAGTATTCATTTCTAATTTTCTTGTATTCTCCGTACTTACTCGTTTTATGGTTTTTCCGGAGATGTTCATAATACTGATCTGTGCTTCTTTAATTTGTCCGTTAAAATCAATATTTAAAATATCATTAACCGGATTAGGATAAATTGAATAATTGTTTTGATTTAATTCAACTTCATTTACTCCGGTAATTCCTCCGTGAACAGCATAACCTCTTCTTATGATTCCCGAATAAATTTCGTCTTTTCCTTTATCACCATTTTGAAACAATTCTATTTCCATCATAAATTCACTGCTGCAAGAATCAGAACCTGATACAAGAGATACCATATATATTCCTGTTTCGGGATAAACATGATAAGGATGTTGTTCGTAACTTGTTTCTCCGTCACCAAAATTCCAATTCCAAAAATCAGGTTCAGGTATTGATAAATCGTGGAACTGTACAGCTAATGTCATTTGATCAAATTCCGGAAAGAAAAATGCTTGACAATCTCCTTGTGTATTTCCCCAATCTTCCATATAAACAACTTCTTGGAAAGTACTCGTACAGCTGTCAGTATAGATTGTTAAACTAACAAGATATTCTCCTTCTTCCGCATAAGTATGAGTCGGATTTTGCTCGGCACTTCCTTCTCCGTCACCAAATTCCCATTGCCATGCCAATATTTCATATCCTTGTCCGTTTCCGTTTCCGCTTCCTGCCCATGATAAATCAACAAAATGTGCAGTTAAGAAATTTACATAATCATATTCTGTATAGAACAATGCTTGACATTCTACGGGATACCACGGATCATCATCTACCCAAATATAGTTTTCAGTTGTACTTGAACAAACATCATATGACTCAATTGTTAATGTAACAACATATTGTCCTGCTTCACTGTATGTATGTATGGGGTTTTGTTCAGAACTTGTCGTACCGTCACCGAAATCCCAAGCCCAAGATGTAATACCTAACTCAGCATAAGATTCATCATAAAAATAAAACGTATAAGAATCTCCCTGATCTATCATGTAATAAAAATCAGCAAAACAATCATTAACATTTGTTGTATCATCCCATACATATACAATATCCTCATAGTACATTTCACCGCATACATCATTATAAGCAGTAAGTTGAACCAAATATTCACCTTCATTATATAAATGTTCAGGATACTGCTCATTACTGCCTGTTCCGTCTCCGAATTGCCAACTGAAAGTTGTGCCCTGAATTGAATCTTCAAGCACAGGATTGAAATAAACTAAAAAAGGATTTTCCGGTTCAGTATAATAATAGAAGTATAAATCACATTCAGGAACGTTATCTGAACATAATACAAAATTTACTTCTTCTTCTCCTCCACCGGTTACAGTTACATATTCAGTATAATACTCATTACATACATATGCATAAGTCTCAACAATTACAAATGACTGTTGCTCTTCTAAATTAAGATTTACTAAATAGTCTCCGTTTTCGTCCGTAATTGCTGCTCCGGCAACAGCACCACCGGGATCGTTACTTGTTCTGAAAAGTATTTCTTGTTGCGCAACGGGATTTCCGTCATCATCCGTAACATTACCGAAAATGATAAAGTCAAAAGCATAACTGCCGAAACTCATCAGCATTATACTTATTAAAAAAATAGAATTGAGAATGTACTTTTTCATGATTTAAAATTTAAATTAATAATTATTGTTTACAGTTCAAAATTATGACATAATTATCGGTAAAACCATAAGCAAATAACGGTATCTTATACGTAAAATGCGTAATATAAAAACTGTTAATTTGCATATATCTGCTTTAAACCGCAGTTTATTTTTATAAAGGAGTAAGTTTAACAGCCTTTACGACCACAAGGCTTATGTCCACGTTAATTTATATAATAGTCTTATGTAACTGGGAAAGAGGGGCTTAAAATAAAGCTGTCCGAAAAAACCGGACAGCTTTATTAATGTCCAAAACTTAACTAAGTTTGAAAAAAAATCTTACTTCATCAGTATTTATCTTGTGAAGTGTGAAACTACTTTATCAGGATCATTTTCTTTAAACCGGTATATTTTTCAGCCTGTTTCATTTGATAAAAATAAATTCCCGAACAAACATTGTTACCTGAATTATCCTTCCCGTCCCACACAACAGAATGCTTACCTGCCGGTTGATTATTATTTATCAAGCTACGTATTTTTTGTCCTGATATATTGAAAATTACTAATTCCGTTTTACCGGAATTTACAAGGCAATATGTTATTCGTGTCTTATTGTAAAATGGATTGGGATAATTTCCAATTAATTGTAATGCTGTCGGCATGATGTCTTCATCTATAGAAACATATTCAAGAACATGAATATAGTTTTCTTTTGTAACGGCATCTTCATTATACGCGTTTGACGAAGTTAATGTAACAGTATAATATCCCTCTTCATTATATGTCCATACCGGATTCTGATCATATGAATCAATAATACCATCATTGTCAAAATCCCATTCCCATTCGGTTGGATAACCTGAAGTAAGGTCTGTGAATTCAACAGTAAAGGGAGCCGTACCTTCCGTGTAAAAAGCTGTAAAATCTGTTGAGATCAATGTTGTGAATTCATAAGCACCCATTTCAATTCTTCCCTCGAAGACACGCGGATTTCCGGCAAAATCAAATTCAGGAAGATTAAGTCCTGTTGTATCCGGTATGCCGGCATTTATACAGGGAGAATCTTCAAGTAATGAATACAGATGTTCTCCGGTAGAAGCAAACAAAGGATCTTCATTAATGTTACCTTCTAACCAATTCACTGTTCCCCCATTCTGCATAACAACTCCTGCTTCTCCACCTTGAAGATCAGTATATGATATTGTAACTTCATTTGGACCGGAAGTAGGATCAAGTTCAATTTCATGGGGGGTATTATTCCACATTATACAATTTATAAAAGTAGGACGAGCAATAACTCCATATAACGCCACTTGTACCCAACACGCTCCACCTCCTATCTCACAAGAGTTTTCGCTAATCGTAACATTTGTAAATATCGGATCGCAACTGCTAACTATAATACCTGCTCCAACATCACCACAAGAATTGCCTGTTATTACCGAATTATTTACTCTGATGTTATCACCATCATCTGCATATATAGCTAATCCTCCACCCCAACCGGTAGCATAATTATCAGATATTATTATATTGTCCACAATCAAAGAAACCGGATCCGTTATATAAAATCCGCCACCCCCTGTGCCGGCAGAATTACCTGATATTTGTGAATTTTCTATAATAAAAAGAGGAGAATAAATAGTCGCAATACCACCACCTTCATACAATGCAGAATTATTTAACACCTTAATATTTGTTAAGAATACTTCAGATTCTAATATTGCTATTCCACCGCCAATTAATCCAAGATTATTCTTAATAATAACATCCTCTATTGTTGCATTGGAAAATTCATGTATATGAATACCACCACCCCATGTGTCTGATGTATTATTTGATACAATTAAGTTCCTTAAAATTATATCCGAACTATAACAGCAAATACCTCCTCCTCCGGTATTACCTGCGACTTCATAACAATGGCCGTTTGTAATAGTAAATCCGCACAGAACCGTAGCTGTACCTGTTACATTTTCAATAATCACGACTTTTGCCATATTGTTACCGTCAATTACTGTTTCCGAAATATAGGTCGGATTGCCGGTTGTTAGAAATAACGAACCTATTACAATGCTTTTACCATTGTAATTAATGTTTTCTACATAGGTTCCGGGATACACGAGAACCGTATCACCATTCACTGCGGCATTGATGCCTTGTTGAATTGTCGGCTGATCTGCCGGCACATTGATAACTTCTGCAAATGCATAGCTGCATAAAAACAGAAGTAATAAAACTGTTGTAAATAATTTCAATTTTTTCATAATTTTAAATTTTTAATAAATATTTACTGTAATGTCTAATTACATCTATTTTGTGTTTTATTTTACAATTTTATGCATTTTAATAATATAGGCGAAATTTGTGTTGTCCATATATATCTATATGGACAACTTAAAAAAAATAAAAACAGGGAGAAGCTGAATTAATCTGCATTATTCATAAAAATTTTGTTGTACTTTTCGTTGCAAACCTTTCGCAGTATTAATATACAGCTTCAAGGTTTGACGCCTCAATTACGACAAAATTTTAATATGTGCATAATGCAGGTTAAAAGGATAAAGTCAATTTTCCTGACCCAATAATAGATTATCAATTGTTACAGCTTTTATAAAGGAAAATGATAATGACACTTATTTTTAATAAAGAATTTCGGAGTGGTCTCATCATTATTTGATATAAATTATTTAGGAACAGTACCGTATGGTGATTCGTTTTTTATATAATTTAAATAAAATGATGGAGTTACACCAACATTTTTTTTAAAAGCATTGTTAAAAGCAGTTTTCGATTTAAAACCTACCATTTCTGCAATAGATTCAATTGTATATTTCAAACCTTGCGAGGCAGATAATATTTTTTTTGCTTCTTTTATTCTGTATTCGTTCAGGAAATTACTGAAATTTCGATCAAACAGCTCATTAATCACTTGTGATATATAACTTCTGCTAATATCTATATCTTTTGCAAGAGTATTTATTGAATAATCAATGTTGAGGTAATTCTTGTTGTTATTCATATAAATTTCAATTGAATTTTTTAAACTCTGTTTTTGTTCTTCGGTTAGTGTAGAAGCTGCATATTTTGTAAGCGGTTTTTCATTGTCTTCCCCGGCATTTTTTTCATATCTGTTAATTATTGCTTCTAATTTAGTATTGGCTTCAAACAGATTCTTTTCCGATGCATCAATTTCAAGATTTTTTTTGACAAGATTTCTGTTGGCAAAAAGCAGATTGCGTTTTTGAACAACAAGAATAATAATAAAAATAACCACAAGAGCAAAAGCTGTTATAAATATTAACAACCAATATGTGCGGGATTGCAATTGTGTTTTTTTAAGTTTATTTTCAATATTGAGCATTTCTATATGCTGCTCTTTTTTTTCAGTTTCATATTTTGTTTGCATATCGGCTATCAAACGGCTGCTTCTCTCGTTATAAATTGTTTCGGTAATTTCAAAATACAAATCGTTGTATTTTTGCAAATTATTATAATCAGCTTTTAATGATGATAATATTATATAAAGAAAATAATTATTTTGTATTAATCTTTTTGCATCAATTTCTTTTGATATTTTATACGAGCGTTCAAGGTATTTTTCGGCATTTGCTAAATCTTTTTTCTTAAGGTACAAATTGGCAATATTATATGTGCTAAAGGCAATTCCCCTTTTTAAATTGTTTTTTTCTCTGATTTGTAAGGATTTATTTAGATAATACAATGCAGTATCATATTGCTGCATTTGAAAATGAATAAAACCGATATTATGAATTGCTGATGAAACAGCTATGGGATTATTAGTATCTTTCAATAACATGAATGCTTTTTGATAATTTTCCAACGCTTTATCGTAATTGTCCATTTTCTCATATATTGTACCAATATTGTTCAATGAAACTGTAATTCTTTCTTTGTCGTCAATTTTTTTGTTTATTTCATACGATTTTAAATAGTATTCCAATGCCTTTTCGTAATTGTTAAGTTCGGAATATGTAATCCCAAGGCCGTTCAAAACTTTTGAAATACCAATTTTATTATCTGTTTTTTCAAATTTTTTTAAAGATTTCAAAAGATAATCCAAAGCTTTATCATAATTGCCTGTTAAAGAATAAACCTTCCCGATTCTTTGCAAAGCATAAGCATAAGTGATTTCATCTTTTTGTTTAACAGATATTTCCAATGATTCTTTATAATATGGAACAGCCTTTTGATAAAACCCTGTAATTAGAAAATTATCACCGATTTCTCTTAATAATTTTGCTTTTTCAATACCTGATGATTTTTCAAGAAGTATTTTTAAATTATCAATTGCGGAAGAATTTTGAGAAATACAATAATTGACTATAAAAAACGATGATATTATTGCAAATAATGTAATGATTTTATTAATTTTCATACAATAAAAATAATTATTTTATTATTAACTTAATTTTCGCACATAAGTATTTTAATTGCTGATATTTTGAAATATTTTTTATATAATATCAAGAATTCTTCTGAAAAATCTTTCCCTTTTGTGCTTATGCACATCCGTCAGCTGAAGGAAGTTCTGATAAGTT
>JAUVIG010000082.1 GCA_030592825.1 Chlorobiota bacterium
GTTCCGAAATTGTCGATTTATGCTTATCTTAAAGCAGAAATTACAAACAAATCTGATTATGTATTCCTAAACGGTAACGCAAATGTATTTTTCGACAACAGTTTTGTTACCGAAACAAACTTAAAAAGTGTTCAGCCCGAAGAAAAATTCTATGTTTCGCTTGGTGTTGACCAAGGTATTAAGACCGAACATAAAATATTGCCTGCATTTAACAAAGATGAAGGTATTTTCAACAAAAAACATAAGAAAACTTATGATTTTGAAACGATAATCAAAAATGTCAAAAAAACAGACGAAAAAATAAAGTTATTACAGCATATTCCTGTTTCAAATGACGACAATATTGAAGTAAAACTAATAAGCCCTAAATATAAAGAAGATACTGATGATCTGAAAATCAACAAACAAGGAATTGTAGAAATAAATTTGGCAATAAGATCAAACGAAGAAATTACAAACAGATTAAAATTTACAGTTGAATATCCGAGGGATATAGATGTTACGGGGCTTTAAAATTTAAAAACTAATAAATTCAACTGCCTTCTTAATATTAATCTTATTAGAGGCATCAAGAAATAAACAGTCTGACACCGGTAAGTTACATTGTCCGTATTTCAAATGGCTTTCCCAAATATGTTCAATATACCAATCAGGCTCTTTACCCCAACGTAAATCAACTTGCTTACGTTGTTTAAATGTAACTTTATCAATTTCAATAAAAATCTTCTTATCATACAAGATGTTCAGTTCATCAAACCAAAAAGCAAATAAACCCTCACAAATAACAATGTCATAATGATTATTCGCTTCTTTAACAGAACTAATATATTCGTCAATTATTATTGTTGTTGGTAACTCCCAATTTACATGACTGTTTATTTTTGTTAAAAAATCACGTCGTTTAACAAAATTGTCTTGGCATAACACTTTAATATTTAGTGTAGTATAACAATTTGCAAGTTTTTTTGCTAAACCGGATTTTCCGGAATTACTGCAACCGCCTATTCCTATAACCATAATAAATTGATTATACAGATTGTAAAACAAACTTGTTATACGGATTTTAAAAACAAAAAAAGATTGTTAAATTGCTGAATTATTAACAATTCAACAATGCAATAATTCAATAATGATAATTAGTACTTATAAGAAAACTCATATTTTTTTGAATGTGGCTTTAAGAAAGCGTCAAGAACGAGGCATCCGAATATTGAGAATCAGGAGTTTACTTCTGTAAATGACTGATTGTCAATTTGAGGATAACGAAGTTATTGGCGTTTTCTTATAGCCACTATAATTAAGCTCCCAAAGTAGCAACCATTACAGCTTTAATCGTATGCAAACGATTTTCAGCTTCAACAAAAACTAATGATGCTTCAGATTCAAATACATCATCTGTTACTTCCATACTGTTAAGTCCGAATTTTTGAAAAATATCTTCGCCAATACCGGTTTCTCTGTTATGAAATGCCGGTAAACAATGTAAGAATTTGACTTTCTTATTTCCGGTCATTTCCATAACTTCTTTATTTACTTGATATGGTTTTAACAGTTTAATTCTTTCTTTCCAAACTTCATCAGGTTCTCCCATTGATACCCATACATCAGTATAAATAAAATCAATATCTTTTACACCGGCAGCAACATTGTCTGTAACCGTAATCTTTGCACCTGTTTCCTTTGCAATATCTTTACATTGAGCAACTAACTCATCTTCAGGTTGAACGGATTTTGGTGCAACTAATCTTACATCCATACCCATTTTTGCGGCACCAACCATTAATGAATTACCTACATTATTGCGGGCATCACCCATATATGCAAATTTTATTTTATTCAGGGGTTTATCACAGTGTTCAATCATAGTCATAAAATCAGCCAAAATTTGCGTAGGATGAAATTCGTTAGTTAGTCCGTTCCATACGGGAACTCCGGAGTAATCGCCTAAATCTTGAACCGTAGTTTGAGCAAAGCCTCTGTATTCAATGCCTTCATACATTCTCCCAAGAACTCTTGCAGTATCTTTCATTGATTCTTTTTTTCCTATTTGCGAACCGGAAGGTCCCAAATAAGTAACATTTGCACCTTGGTCATAGGCTGCAACTTCAAATGCACAACGAGTTCTGGTTGAAGCTTTTTCAAAAATTAAAGCAATATTTTTTCCTTTTAATTTTTGTTGTTCTGTTCCTGCATATTTTGCAGCTTTTAAATCTAATGAAAGTTTAAGCAGAAAATCAATCTCTTTCGGACTGAAATCCAATAATTTCAAAAAATTTCGATTTCTTAAATTGTATGCCATTTTATTAAATTTTTAGTTAATTTTTCGTTTTGCAAAATTAGAATTTTATCTTTACTAACAAATAACAGTTTAAGAATATCTTTTATGTATAAAGAAGGTTCATCCGTTTAATGCGTATTTTAATATTCAAAAACATTCGTAGAATGTTAAACTATGGTAATAAATATGTTGCAGGTAAAAGATGTTCGTAGAACATCAAACTATATTCTGTATCAAAAACTTAAATATGAAAATATATAAAAATGTTTCACCATAACTACAAACTATTATTATAATTGTTAGATGTTCTACGAACATCTTTTGAAAATATTAATACAATTCTACCATAGTAAAATGTTCTACAAACATTTTTTATAAAAGTTGATAAAAAAATGAAAAATACGCATTATACGGATGAACCATAAAGAACCGGCAAATAAATATGTTGATATTATTATTCCGTCCGGAGTAGGTATAGCAAGAAATACAATAATTATTAATACTGCTGATATAATAATTGCAACAGGCGGAGGAGCGGGAACTCTTTCTGAAATTGCTTTTGCTTGGCAGAAAAATATTCCGGTATTATGCAATATCTCTTTTGACGGATGGTCTAAAGAATTAGCATCAAGAGATTTAGATAAAAGAAAAACAGGTCTTTTGATTCCTTTTGAAGAAATTAAAAATATAAGCAACTTAATAAAATTGAATCTTTAGTATTTGAAAATAAATTATGAAAAACAAAAAATACTGAAAAAAATAATTTTCGCTGATAATTATCATATTTACTTTTTTAGATATTATAAACCTTTGTATTTTTAAAATTTAACAATTAAAATGAACTTAACACATATAGAACATATCGGTATTGCAGTAAAAAGCATTGATGAAGCCAAGTCTTATTATGAAGACGTACTGGGTTTAGAATGCTATGCAATTGAAGAAGTTGAAGACCAAAAAGTAAAAACAGCTTTTTTTATGGTTGGGCAAACGAAAATTGAATTGTTGGAAGCAACTTCTGATGAAAGTCCCGTAGCCAAATTTATCGAAAAAAAAGGGCAGGGGGTACATCATATTGCCTTTGCTGTTGATGATGTGAATAAATCTCTGAAAGAAGCTGAAAATAAAGGAATTAAATTGATAGATAAAGAAAAAAGAAAAGGAGCTGAAGGACTGAACATTGGTTTTTTACATCCGAAATTTACTCTGGGTGTTTTGACAGAATTTTGTGAAAAACAATAAAAAAATACATTGTTGCATTGCTTCATTGTTAAATTGTTAAAAAATAGCAATGAAACAATAAAGCAATGTAGCAATGAAAAAAATCGAACAAATTATATTAGAGAAAATAATTTGTCATAATCATAACATTAACAATAAAATTTAAATAAGATGTCTCGTCAAGAAGAAATACAAAAATTAATTAATCTGCGTGAAGAAGCACGTCTTGCCGGCGGAGAAAAACGTATCGAAAAACAACACAGTCAGGGAAAATATACAGCTCGTGAACGTATTGATATGATTTTAGATGAAGGTAGTTTTGAAGAATTTGACATGTTTGTTAAACACAGATGCAAAGACTTCGGACTTGAAAAGCAACAATATCTTGGTGATGGTGTTATAACCGGACACGGTACTATAGACGGCAGAATTGTCTATATTTTTTCCCAAGATTTTACTGTATTCGGAGGTTCATTATCTGAAACATATGCTCAGAAGATATGCAAAGTTATGGACCAAGCAATGAAAGTCGGAGCTCCTGTTATTGGTGTTAACGACAGCGGCGGTGCGAGAATACAGGAAGGAGTGATGAGTCTTGCAGGATATGCTGATATTTTTCAAAGAAATATTATGGCTTCAGGTGTGATTCCTCAAATATCTGCCGTATTTGGTCCTTGTGCAGGCGGTGCTGTTTATTCTCCCGCTTTAACAGATGTTGTTATTATGAGTGATAAAACAAGTTATATGTTTGTTACAGGACCTAAAGTAGCTAAAACTGTTACCGGTGAAGATATTACAACAGAAGATCTCGGAGGAGCAACTGTTCATGCAACGAAATCAGGTGTAGCACACTTCAGAGCTGATGATGAAGATGAAGGTATAATGCTGATTAGAAAAACATTAGAGTATTTACCTCAAAATAACCTTGAAGACCCTATTCAAACAGAATGTAAAGATCCGATAGACAGAAAAGACGATATCCTTAATGAAATTATTCCGGAAAATCCTAATAAACCATATAATGTTAAAGATGTTATATATACCATTGCTGATGCCGGAGAATTTTTGGAGTTTCACAGACATTATGCTAAAAATATTGTAGTCGGTTTTGTGAAATTTGACGGACGCCCTGTAGGGGTTGTTGCTAATCAGCCTAATTTTTTAGCCGGCGTACTTGATATTGAAGCTTCAAGAAAAGCTGCAAGATTTGTCAGATTTTGTGACAGTTTTAATGTTCCGATTTTAACATTAGTTGATGTCCCCGGTTTTTTACCCGGAAGTGCACAAGAATACGGAGGAATTATTGCTCATGGTGCAAAGTTATTATTTGCATATGGTGAAGCTACTGTTCCAAAAGTTACTGTTACATTAAGAAAATCATATGGTGGGGCACATGATGTAATGAGCAGCAAACAATTAAGAAGTGATATTAATTACGCTTGGCCATCGGCTGAAATTGCAGTAATGGGTGCAGAAGGTGCAGTTGAGATTTTGGAAGGAAGAAAGATAAGAAGTATTGAAGATGAAGAAGAAAGAGCAAAATTTATTGTTGAAAAAGAAAAGGAATATAATGATAAGTTTGCTAATCCTTATGTTGCAGCACAATACGGTTTTATTGATGATGTTATTGAACCGAGAAATACCAGATTCAGAATCATACGAGCTTTTAAAACTCTGGAAACTAAAAAATTATGTAATCCTCCAAAAAAACATTCTAATATACCGTTATAAATTATGATTATGGATATAGATACTTCAAATTTTACAATAGCAATCGTTGGATATGTAATCGTTTTTTTAGCTCTTTTAGCTCTTTATATCGTATTTTCAAACATTCCGAAATTGTTAAAACTTTCTTTTAAAATAAAAATCAGAAAGAAAAACAAAGAGGAATTTATTGATGAATTCCCTGAATTCTTAACAGGTCAGGAGAATGCCGCAATTGCGACAGCTATATATTTGTATTTCAGCCAGTTACATGACGAAGAAAGCACAAAAATGACAATTAAAAAAGTTAAAAAGGATTATTCACCTTGGAGTTCAAAAATACATGGTATTAATAAATTCCAACGATAAACATTAAATATAAAAAACAAACTGATGAAAAAATATAAATTTAAAGTCAGAGGTATTAAATATGAAGCAATTATTAACAATTTTGAAAATAATATTGTTGATATTGATATAAACGGAACAAATTATTCAGTAGAGATTGAGCAAGAAGTTGCTAAAGCTAAAACACCAAAATTAGTCAGATCAAAAGTCCCTGTAACTAATGAAGATGCTGCTATAAAAAGTAAAGCCGGAAGTTTGGTTAAAGCTCCCTTGCCCGGAACCATAATAAAACTCATGTTTAAAGTAGGTGATGAAGTAAAAGTCGGTGATATTTTATTAATTATGGAAGCTATGAAGATGGAGAATAATATTCAAGCTGAAGCAGGCGGAAAAATTAAATCTATCATGGTATCTGAAGGTGAAACAGTACTTCAAGGTGATATCTTAATTGAAATTGAATAAGACTGATTCAGTATAAAAATAATAAAAATAAACATATGAAAAAAGCTTTAACTCTGATAGCAGTCTTTGCAATATTATTTGCGATTTCTAAACTGTTTATTCAAGGAAAGTCACCGGATAATACCACACAAAATAAGAAAATCAACGTAAGTGAGTTATTAACCAACGGAAAATGGGTTGATAAATCCATAGGATATAAAATATCTAATGAGAGCGAGGAAACAAAAGAAAGGTATAAGACATTCACTTTCAAAAAAGACAAAACTTTTGCATTAGACTCTGCAAAACAAAAATACTCCGGTACTTGGTATATTTCAGAAAACAAAATAATTCTTGAATTCAATGATAAGGAACTTGTACACCTATACAAAAACACTGATCCTAACAGTAGATCCGGTGCCTATGTTACTGAAAATGAAATACTGTCATTAGGAATAAGGACAGGGTATATTTCAGGCGGAGTGCTGACTCTTTCTGACGGGTTTGAATATAAGAATTATCCCGGCGGAATTGTCGGTTTATTTAATTTTTATGAATTTTCCGGTTTTGCCAACGTTCAATGGGGGCATTTAGTTATGATATTAGCCGGTTTATTTTTTATATTTCTGGCAATCAGATATGATTATGAACCATTATTACTTGTTCCGATAGGAATCGGGATATTAATCGGAAATATACCGATGTTCCAAGTTGCTGATTTTAACTTGGGCTTAGGTATTTATGAACCGGGAAGTGTAATGAATATATTATACCAAGGTGTAACGCAAGGCTGGTATCCGCCTCTTATATTCTTGGGTATTGGTGCAATGACTGATTTTTCATCATTAATATCGAATCCAAGATTGATGCTCTTAGGTGCGGCAGCACAAATCGGAATTTTTGTAACATTTATAGGGGCTTTATATCTTGGGTTTGCTCCTTCTGAAGCAGGAGCAATAGGAATTATCGGAGGTGCCGACGGTCCGACTGCAATTTTTATTTCATCGAAATTAGCAAACGGAATGAATTTGCTTGCTGACGGAACGACTGTAAAAAATCTTATCGGTCCGATAGCAATTGCAGCATACTCATATATGGCTTTAGTTCCCGTTATTCAACCGCCTATAATAAAGCTGCTTACATCGAAAAAAGAACGGAAAATTAAGATGAAACCGCCTAGAGCAGTTACAAAAAATGAAAAGATAATGTTTCCGATTGTGGGACTTCTTTTAACTGCATTTCTGTCTCCTACATCTTTACCTTTGTTAGGTATGTTATTCTTTGGTAATTTATTGAAAGAAAGCGGTGTTACAAAAAGATTGGCAGATACTGCAAGAACTTCATTAATTGATATTGTTACAATTTTACTTGGTATAACAGTAGGAGCCTCTACTCAAGCAGATGTATTTCTTACATCTGATTCTATACTTATCTTTGTCCTTGGTGCAGCTTCGTTTATGGTAGCAACTGCAGGCGGTGTTATTTTTGCAAAGATTATGAACCGGCTGTCACCAAAAGATAATCCGATAAATCCCATGATCGGTGCAGCAGGTGTATCTGCGGTTCCTGACAGTGCCCGTGTTGTTCAGGCAGAAGGCTTAAAAGAAGATCCTAATAATCATCTTTTAATGCATGCAATGGCTCCGAATGTTTCCGGTGTTATTGGTTCGGCAATTGCTGCGGGTATTTTGTTAAGTTTCTTGATGTAAATGATTCAAATACGAAGGCTTCGCTCCAAGAGAAGCCTTCGGTTTAAGCATATTTATAAATATTAAAAAGACAGCATTGTATGCTGTCTTTTTAATACAGATAAAAGAATGTTACCCGATTATTTATGTCATTAGTTAATTGCAATTCATCTTATAAATTTGAATTATAAGCAATATTTCATAATTTTGTTTTATTAAATTCAAAATTATAGTAATTTAAAACACTGAAAAATGAAATTTAAAGCAACTTTATTGACGATAACTTTATTGATTATCAGTTATTTAACTTATTCACAAGATGAATCAAGATTAATGCGATTTCCTTGTATTCATGAAAATCAAACAGTATTTTCTTATGCAGGCGATTTATATTCAGTAAACTCAAACGGCGGAACAGCTTCTAAATTAACTAACCATATCGGTTATGAGATGTTTCCTAGGATTTCTCCTGATGGTAAGTATATTGCATTTACCGGACAGTATGACGGTAATACTGAAGTTTACGTTATGAATGCAGAAGGTGGCGTACCAAAACGTTTGACTTTTACCGCTACTTTGGGAAGAGATGATATTTCAGACAGAATGGGGCCGAATAATATTGTTATAACTTGGACACCGGACAGTAAATATATTGTTTTTCGTTCTCGAAGACATTCATATAATTCATTCAGAGGGCAACTGTTTAAAGTTTCTGTTACCGGTGGTTTATCGAAAGAAATTCCTTTATTAGACGGAGGATTCTGTTCGTATTCAAAAGACGGTACTAAATTGGCTTTTAATCGTGTTTTCAGAGAATTCAGAACATGGAAATATTATAAAGGCGGGATGGCTGATGATATAAGAATTTATGACTTTAATTCTCAAACAACTGAAAAAATTACAGATAATCCGTCTCAAGATATTTTTCCGATGTGGTATGAAAATGAAATATTTTTTCTGTCAGACAGAGACAGAACAATGAACTTATTTTCGTATGATCTGAACACAAAAGAAACCAAGAAACATACAGATTTCTCTGAATTTGATATTAAATTTCCTTCAATCAATAAAGATAAAATTATTTTTGAAAATGGAGGATATCTGTATGTATTTGATACAAAGACGAAAGAATCAAAAAAAATAATTATAAAAATAAATAACGACTTTATTTATTCACGAAATAAACTTATTGATGCAGGGAAAAATAATAAATCAGTAAATATTTCTCCGTCCGGCAGTCGTTTAACCGTAATTGCAAGAGGTGAGCTGTTTTCAGTTCCCGTAAAGAAGGGGATAAAAAGAAATTTGTCAAATACATCCGGTGTTCATGAACGAAATTCAGAATGGTCACCTGACGGCAAAAACATTGCATTTATTTCTGATAAAACAGGGGAATTTGAGATTTATATACAAGATTCTGAAGGAAATAAACCTGCGGTTCAATTGACTAAAGGTGCAGATACATATAAATTCGGTATTAAATGGTCACCGGACAGTAAAAAAATTGCATGGACCGATAAAAAAATGCGTTTCAGAATTATTGATATCAAAACTAAAGAGATCACAGAAGTATCAAAATCCGGTGTTTGGGAATATAGAGATTTCAATTGGTCACCCGACAGTAAATGGTTGGTATTTACATCTGCTGAACCGGAAGGAGTTGGTCGCATATACCTGTACAGCTTGGAAAAGAAGGAAAAATATCCTGCAACAGATCAATGGTTCAATTCAAACAGTCCGTCATTCAGTGAAGACGGTAAATATTTATTTTTTGCTTCTTCACGAAGTTTTAAACCGACATACAATAATATTGAATGGAATATTTCATATATGAATATGGAAAAATTCTATTTTATATTACTTTCAAAAGATACAAAATCTCCCTTTGCTCCTGAAAACAAAGAAGAAGGAGAAGCAAAAGATGAAGATGATACCAAAAAAAATGATAAAAAGGACGGAAAAAAAGATAAAACAAAAGACGTAAAAGATATTAAAATTGATATTAACGGACTTTTAAATCGTGTTGTTGAGTTACCTGTTAAAAGTGCAAATTACGGTAATTTTACATTTATTGATAATAAATTGTATTATTTTAAATATAAATCCGGTGGGGAGGATTATACATTTAATATGTATGATTTTAAATCTAAAAAAGAAACTGAATTAGGTGAAAATATTAGATATGATCTTGCAGCAGGGAAGAAAAAAATGTTATTAACTAAAAAAAAGAAGTATTATGTTGTTGATATTCCTAAAGCTAAAGTAAAACTTGAAGATGCTGTAGACATGTCTGATTTGAACGCAAATATCAATTTACATGATGAGTGGAAACAAATCTTCTATGAAAGTTGGAGACAAATGCGAGATTTTTTCTACGATCCCGGAATGCATGGTTTAAATTGGACAGAAATGAGAGATAAATATGCTCAATTATTACCATATATAAATCATCGTAACGATTTGAATTATATATTGGGAGAGATGATTGGTGAATTAAATGTAGGACATGCATATACAGGTGGCGGAATAAGGCCCGAAAATAAAAAAATTAAAACAGGTTTGCTTGCTGCAAGATTTAATAAAGAATCATCCGGATATTTTAAAGTTACCAAAATTCTTAAGGGTGCAAATTGGGACAAAAGCTTAAGATCACCTTTTACTGAGCCCGGTGTTAATATAAATGTAAATGATTATATTATTGAAGTAAACGGAATTTCAACCAAAACAACTGATGATATATATTCTATGCTGACCGGAACAGCCGGGAATCAAATTGAGCTGACAGTTAATTCTAAACCTGTAATGAAAGGAAGCAGAAAAGTAATAGTTATTCCTATTGCAGATGAAGCAGAATTATACTATTATAATTGGGTACAAGCTAACATTAAAAAGGTAAATGAAGCAACAGACGGTCAAGTAGGATATATTCATATTCCGGATATGGGGTCTGACGGATTTAATAAATTCAGCAAACTTTTTTATCCGCAGTTAAAGAAGAAAGCTTTAATTATTGATGACAGGGGTAACGGCGGCGGAAATGTATCACCTATAATAATTGAACGATTACGAAGAGAAAATACATATTTCGGAATGTTACGTAATTCTAAAAATCCGCGATTTAACCCAAGAAGTATGCACATAGGTCCTAAAGTTTTGTTAATGGATCAATACTCAGCATCTGACGGTGATCTTTTTCCTGCACAATTTAAATATTATAAGCTCGGGAAAACAATAGGTGTAAGAACATGGGGTGGAGTAGTAGGTATCAGAGGTTCATTACCTTTTATTGACGGCGGAATTTTATATAAACCTGAATTTGCACCCTATTCAAAAGACGGAAAAAAATGGATAATTGAAGGCTATGGGGTTGACCCTGATATTGTTATAGATAATGACCCTGCAGAAGCATTTAAAGGAAAAGATGCACAATTAGATAAAGCTATTGAACATATATTAGAAGAACTTAAAACCTTTGATGAAAAAATTTATGAACATCCGGAATTCCCGGATAAAAATAAATAAAGTTAATTTTTAAAAAGAGACAAGTAAAATTGTCTCTTTTTTTATTTTACAAACCCGGAAATGAATCTACAAACTGTACTTTAAAATCTCCGAATGAATCAACAATTTCAACTGTAAAATCTGCAAAAGAATCTACAATTTCCCATTTTCCGCATTCATCTGCAAAAGAATCAACTTTTTGGACTTTAATATCAGGAAAAGAATCAACTACTTCAATTTTAAAATCTCCGAAAGAATCTACAATTTGAACTTTTCCGTATAAGTTTTTACCGTTAAATGTGCAATCACTGCCTATCA
>JAUVIG010000413.1 GCA_030592825.1 Chlorobiota bacterium
ACGGTTTATTGGTTTTTGACTCTCAAGAAAATTCATTTTACATTTTCGGAAACGGCAAATGGACAGATTTGTCAATGTCGGCAGAAATTTGGGCACAAAATTCAACAGATGTTTATTTGTCTGATAACACAAAAAATGTCGGAATAGGAACAACAACACCCGGAGGGAAGTTTGTTGTAAAAGCAGATGCTTCAACAAATAAAGACAGTGTCCTTTTTGAGGTACAAGATTCTGACGGTAAACCAATATTTGTAGTAACATCCGAAGGAGCAAGAGTATATGTAAAAGACTTTACAACAACAAAAGGACGTTCCGGCGGATTTGCAGTGGGCAGATACGGAACAGCAAAAGAAATGCCCGGTGAAACCTATTTAATGGTAACCCCGGACAGCACCAGAGTATATTCAACACAAACCGGACGTTCAGGCGGCTTTGCCGTAGGCAGATACGGAACAGCAAAGGGAGAAGACAGCATATTTTTTTACACCAACCTTGACAAAACAAAAGTTACTGTTTATGAGGATAAGGCTAAAGGAGCTTCCGGCGGCTTTGCCGTAGGCAGATACGGAACAGCAAAAGGAGAAGAAGACAGTTTGTTTTTTTATACAAATATTGACAGCACAAGAGTTTATACCGACGGCAGCGTATCAAAAGGAGCTTCCGGTGGTTTTGCCGTGGGAAGATACGGAACTGCTAAGGGTGGTGCTGACAATTATATGTATATGGTACCTGATAATTATCTTATAGGTCACCAATCCGGAGAATTATTACAAACAGGTAATTATTCAGGAAAATATAATACATTCTTTGGTTTTCAATCCGGGAAAAATGATACAATAGGCAGTAATAATGTGTTTATTGGTTACAAAAGTGGTTATAATAATATCGGTATTGAATCAGGTCTTGATACATTAGGTTCAAGAAATGTTTTTTTGGGCTATGAAAGTGGCTATAATAACACAACAGGTACAGATAATGTTTTACTTGGCTATCAATCAGGTTATAGTGTTACAACTGCCGGGAATAATATAAGTATAGGAAGTAATGCCGGATATTTAAATACAAATAACAGCGACAATATTTTTATAGGCAGAGAAGCAGGTTATAAGAATATAGGAAGTGGTACTGAAAATTCTGCAATAAATAACATTTATATCGGTCTTAGAGCAGGATACGGATATTCCACAGCAGGAAATCAAGGGAACGACAATATTTTTATAGGCACAGACGCAGGTTACGAAAATAGATACAGTATAAATAATATCTTTATCGGAGTTAAAGCAGGTTATAGTAACATCGGAAACTCAGGGAGCACTGATTACGGAAGTAATAATATTTTCATGGGAAATGAAGCAGGGCAAGAAAATATAATAGGAGAGAAAAATATATATATCGGTTATCAAGCCGGTAAAAATGCCGGAACAGTATCCGGAACTTATCGTGCAGATCACAACGTATTTATTGGTGTACAAGCAGGAGCAAACAATACAACAGGATCAGATAATGTATATATAGGAAACGGAGCAGGAATGTTAAATGAAATCGGTCTTTATAACACATTAATCGGAGAAGGTGCGGGAGCAAGTATTGTCGGATGGATAGACGGATTATACAGAAGAGGAAGCCACAATACTTTTGTGGGAAAAGCAGCAGGAAATGCTTCAACAGGATATGAAAACACATACATAGGCGGAGGATGCGGAACATATAACGTTAACGGACAATTTAATGTTATGCTTGGACGATATGCAGGCTTTTACAGCACAGGTGGCAGCAGTAATGTTATCATAGGATACGGAGCCGGCTGGTTAGCTTCAGGCGAAACATTAGGAGACGGAAATGTTTTTATAGGTCGTTTAGCCGGTGCGTCTGCAGACGGAGTTTCAAATCAATTATTTATTGAAAATTCAATCAGTTCAAGCCCCCTGATTTATGGTGAATTTGACAATAACCTATTAAAATTTAACGGTGATGTTGAAATTGGAAACTTTAACAGTGCTGCATCTTTAAAATTTTATGAGCCCAGCGGAAGCGGCACAAATTATACGGCTTTTATTTCACGAGCACAAGCAGCAAATATCACATATACATTACCGACAACAGACGGTTCCGCAAATCAAATGTTAATGACAGACGGAACAGGAGATCTTAGTTGGGCATCAGCCGGAGGAACATCAGTAACAGCCGGTAATGGTTTGAATTTTAATGAAGCACCAAGAGTTGAATTGGGAGGTTCTCTTAATGAAAGTACAACAATAACACAAGGTATCTATAATATGATATATAATTTATCCTCAACAGGAGATTTTAACATACAAGATAACGGAACATCTGTGTTTTTTGTAAGGGGCAACTACGCATCTGTTGGTATAGGAACAACAACTCCAAATTATAAACTTGATGTTGAAACAAATGATGCTGACGGCTATGCAGCACGTTTTCATAACGCAGGAGATAATGATAATAGGTGGGGAATAGAAATACAATCAGGTGATTATGATGCTGCTACCGGTAATCGCCGATTAATTCAATTTTGTGACGGAAACGGAACAAATATTGGAAGAATTTGGGCTTCCGGAACAACTGTTAATTATGGTACAAAATCTGCAAAAATGAATAGTAAAGGGTTAACCGGAACAAAAATTGATGCAATGTCAATTCTTAAAAATATACAAGTTGTTGACTATTACCCTTCTGAAAGTTCAAAAGAAATAAATACCGGTTTTATAGGAGAAGAAATAGCAATGATTTTTCCGAGTTTAGTTGATTATGATATGGAAACAGAAGATTATATAATGGACAGAAGTATTCTTGTTCCGGTTCTTACAAAAGCAATCCAAGAACAACAAACTCAAATAGAACAACAAAATGATGAAATTAATAAGCAAAATCAAAAAATTGAAAATTTAGAAAAACAAATTCAAGAATTAAAAGAATTAATACAAAATAATTAAAAATTGTGTGATAGTAATATAGTGTAATAGGTGTTTTAGAGAATTAGTGTTATGTATTTATAAAATATAAAAGAAAAGATTTAGTCTCATATATATTTCTGTAATTCATATTAGAAGATGTTTACTGAAATACTATAACACTATCACACTAAAATAATTTATTCAAAATAAAATTACTGTTAGTAGTTTGGCAGTAATTTGTGTAGTTTTTTTTCATAGATTTTGAGCATCCTGTTTTCATGCGGGGTGCTTTTTTTATGCAAATAATTTCAGTCTGTAAAGTCACCGGGGCGAATGAGTTTTGATATTTGTTATTTTTGTTTTACCAAATTAATATGTAGCAGTACAATAATTTATCATGTATTATTGCGAGATGTTTTACCATAAAATCTTAATTATACAAAACATAATTGTTGAATTTCATCAAAAAAAAAACAGAGTATAAAAAAAAAAGATGTATATTTATGAAAATTAAAAATAAAAAAAATGAAAAAATTACACTTCTACAAAATCGTTATCCTTTTTATTATTTCAATTCTGATAATAAATAAAGGAGAATCTCAAGTTTTAATTAATTCAACCGGCGGAACACCGGACGGTTCTGCAATATTGGAAGTAAGATCAACAACACAGGGATTACTTATTCCGAGAATGAATTCAACAGAAAGAGTAAATATTAATTTTGGATCTGGCGGTCCTTCTGAAGGATTACTTGTTTTTGATACAGATGAAGATGCCTTTTTTATTTACGGAAACGGCAAATGGACTGATTTATCCATGTCAGCGGAAATTTGGGCGCAAAATGCTACAGATGTTTATTTGTCTGATAACACAAAAAATGTCGGAATAGGAACAACAACACCCGGAGGGAAGTTTGTTGTAAAAGCAGATGCT